>DASXBC010000119.1:0-4682 GCA_036406355.1 Solirubrobacterales bacterium
TGCCGCTGCACACGCTGAAGGTCGGCTCGCACGGGACCCACCACATGCTCGGCGTCGCGAAGTGGAAGCGGGCGCGGTTCCTGCTCGCCTCGACCAGCGAGGTCTACGGCGATCCCCAGGTCCATCCCCAGACCGAGGACTACTGGGGTCACGTCAACCCGATCGGGCCCCGCGGCGTATACGACGAGGCAAAGCGCTACGCCGAGGCTTTGACGATGGCCTACCACCGCCAGCAGGGCGTCGACACCTCGATCGTCCGCATCTTCAACACCTACGGCCCGCGGATGCGGCCGCGCGACGGCCGCGCGATCCCGACCTTCCTCCGCCAGGCGCTCCAGGACCAGCCGCTGACCGTGTTCGGCGAGGGCGACCAGACCCGCAGCTTCTGCTACGTCGACGATCTGATCCGCGGCATCGTCGCCCTCGCCGAGTCCGATGCCCATCAGCCGGTGAACATCGGCAACCCTGACGAGTTCACCCTGCTGGAACTGGCGAAGAAGGTGGTCGATGTGACCGAGTCGCGCTCGGAGATCGTTTTCGAGCAGCTGCCGACCGACGACCCGCAGCAGCGCCGCCCGGACATCACCCGCGCCCGCGATCTGCTCAGCTGGAAACCGGAGATCGCCCTCGAGGACGGCCTGCGGCGGACGATCGAGCAGTCCGGCCTCGAGCGCCTCGTCGGCGCCGCCGACTGAGCCGTCGCGAGCGCTACTTCCCGGACGGTTGCTGCGCGCTCTGGGCCGCGTCCAGCGTCACCGTGATCCGGGCCAGCGTTTCGCCGGCCTGGAACAGGCCCGGTGTGAGAAAGCGCGCGTTGAGCTGTTCGGCGATGAACTGGTTGGCCACCGCCGGGATGCCGATCAGTACGAAGGCCCCGACCCTGGGTCGGATCTGGATCTTGCCGGCCGCGTAGTCGAGGGTCGCGATCGGAGCCGTGATCGGGCCCTCCTGCGAGAGAGCGCTGACCGTGGCGGTCAGCTCACCCGTCGCCAGGTCGATGCGCGGGCCGCGCAGGAGCATGTTCCGCGGTGGCGCGGCGAAGATCTCCATCGTCACGCCGTCGTTGGCGCCGCTTTCGAGGATGCCGGACGATGCGTCGGGGGCGACGGCGGTCGGCGCGACGTCGAACAGGAAGTAATTTTCGCCCGGGGCGGCCCATCGCTGCGTTCCACCCCAGACTCCCGGCTGGGCCTCGATCGATTCGAGCTTCGAGAAGGCGGTTCCGGGTCCGCCGATCGCGATGGTCCCGGAATCGACCGGGACCGTCTCCGGGATCGCGACGAGCAGGAGCGAGCCGAGACGCCGACCGGGGCGGAAGACGCCGTCGAGGCCGAGCTTGCGGTTGAGGCGGGCGGACGTGCCCGCGGTCAGCCTCAGGTCGTGGATCTCGATCCGCGTGCCGAATCCCGCCGGCCCGGTGCTGAGCCTTCCGTGCTTGGCCAGGATCCCGTGCTCGCCGGCGATTCTCGCGGTGCTCCGCCCCTTGCCGGTGTTGACGAGAATGTCGCCGATACGGGCGGTGCGGGCGCCGGCGTCGAAGGCGAAGCCGCCGACGATCGTCAGCGCCCCGCGTCCCGGGGCCCCGTTCGTCGCTCCAGCGACATCGGGAAATTCGACCACCCTCGCCGCGCTCGTGGCGGCGCCGGTTCCTTCGACCTCGACGCCCCGTCGGTCGAGCTGCCGGGCGAGGCTCGCGTCGAGGGTCAGCTGTGCGGAGCCGCTTGAGATGACGACCCGGGCGCCGGCTGTCGCCGGCAGGCCCGCCAGGAGGGCCAGGCAGAGTGCGAGGAGGCATGGCGGCACTGCGCCGGGCGTCTTTCGTGCTCGAACAGGCATCTGAATCGTCCAACCGGCCTCCGGGTCCCTAGTTTCGCCGGGCGGGTGAGCCCGACCCTCCTCGCTCGCCTCAATATCCTCCTGGTGATGGCAGAAGACTCCAGCGCCGCAGGTGAGATCCACCGCACGATCGCGCCGGTGGTCGGCCCCGACGACGAGCGCGTCTTCACCGACTCCGGGATCGAGGTCGAGCGGCTCTACACCGAGGACGACGTCGCCCCCGGCCTCGAAGAGCGCCTCGGCCGGCCCGGCGAGCCGCCGTTCACGCGCGGCATCCACGAGGGGATGTACCGCGACCGGCTCTGGACGATGCGCCAGTACGCCGGGTTCGCGACCCCCGAAGACACCAATGAGCGCTACCGCTACCTGATCGAGCACGGCTCGACCGGGCTCTCGATGGCCTTCGACCTGCCGACCCAGCTGGGACGCGATTCGGACGATCCCCTCTGCCGGGGGGAGGTGGGCCGGACGGGGGTCCCGATCGACACGATCGAGGACATGCGGATCTGCTTCGAGGAGATCCCGCTCGACCAGGTTTCGACCTCGATGACGATCAACGCGCCGGCGGCGATCCTGCTGCTCCTCTACGAGCTCGTCGGCGAGGAGCAGGGAGTCCCCTCCGAGAAGCTGCGCGGCACCGTCCAGAACGACGTGCTGAAGGAGTACATGGCGCGCGGCAACTACATCTACCCGCCGGAGCCGACGATGCGGCTGACGACCGACATCTTCGAGTACTGCCACCGGAACGTGCCGAAATGGAACACGATCTCGATCTCCGGCTACCACATCCGCGAGAAGGGCTGCTCGGCGGTCCAGGAGGTCGCCTTCACCCTCTCCAACGCGATCGCCTACGTCGAGGCGGCGCTCGAGCGGGGCCTCAAGATCGACGAGTTCGCCCCCCGCCTCGCCTTCTTCTTCAACGGCCACAACAACGTCTTCCAGGAGGTCGCCAAGTTCCGCGCGGTGCGGCGGATGTGGGCCGAGATCGTCGCCGAGCGGTTCGGCGCCGAGGACCCGAACTCGATGAAGATCCGGTTCCACACCCAGACCGGCGGCGTCACCCTCCAGGCCCAGCAGCCGGAGGTCAACATCATCCGCGTCGCCCTCCAGGGGTTCGCCGCCGTCTGCGGCGGCACCCAGAGCCTCCACACCAACGGCTTCGACGAGGCTCTGGCGCTGCCGACCGAGCGCTCGGCGCGGATCGCGCTCCGCACCCAGCAGGTCCTCGCCCACGAGTCGGGCGCGGCCGACACCGTCGACCCCTTCGCCGGCTCCTACTTCGTCGAGTCGCTGACCGACGAGATCGAGCTCCGCGCCAAGGAGCTGATGGCGAAGGTCTCCGAGCTCGGCGGCTCGGTCGAGGCGCTCGAGTTCATGCAGCGCGAGATCGAGGAGTCAGCCCTCTCCTACCACGAGCGCTACAAGTCCGGCCAGGACATCGTCGTCGGCGTCAACAAGTACGTAACCGACCAGGTCGACGACGTCGACATCCTCCGTGTCGACCCCGAGTCCGAGGAACGCCAGCTGGCGCGGCTGAAGGCGTTCAAGGAGAACCGCGACCGGGCCGGAGTTGAGGAGAAGCTCGAGGGGCTGCGGGGCGTCGCCCGCGGCGACGGCAACCTCCTGCACCCGATCCGCGCCGGGCTCGCGGCCGGCGCCTCGATCGGCGAGGTCTGCGGCGCGATGCGCGACGTCTTCGGCGAATACCGCGGCGGCGCCTTCTTCTAGCCCTGCAAGAGCTCGGTCATCCGCGCGGGCCCGGGCAGGAACCGCCCGGCGGCGGTTGAAGCGGGAGCCATGCTTGAAGTCTCGAGGACCCTGGTCAAGTCCGAACCGGAGCTGGCCGAGCTCGTCGACGCCGTCGAGGGGGTCGAGGTGACGATGGCCGAGAAGGGCTTCGGGACGCGGGTCGAGGTGCGCGCGGACGAGGGCTCCGGGCTGGTCGCCGCCGACCTCGAGCGGATCCTCGACCGGCTCGCCGAGCCTCAGAAGCAACCCTTCGACAGCGCCTGAGTGTTGTCGGGAGACAAGACGAGATCGGGGCGCGAGCGCCCTGGAAGGAGCATTTCGACGTGAAGAACATGAAGCGGCATCTCAACGTCGCCAACGTGCTCTCCGCGATGGCGTTGTTCGTGGCGCTCAGCGGGGTCACCTATGCGGCGACCGCGGCCAAGAACTCAGTCAAGACGAAGAGCATCGCCAAGCAGGCGGTGACGACGGCCAAACTGAAGAACAACGCGGTGACCTCGCCGAAAATCCGCAATGGCGCCGTGACCTCCTCGAAGATCGGCGCCTCCGCGGTCGGCGGCACCCAGATCGCCGACGGCTCGGTCCGCGCGGTCGAGCTCGGCGGCGGGGTCGTCACCACCGCGAAACTGCAGAACGGGGCGGTGACCGACGCCAAGCTCGCCACCAACGCGGTGACGACCAACAAGGTCAACGCCGAAGCGGTGACCACCGGCAAGCTCGGCAACGAATCGGTGACCGGGGCCAAGCTCTCGGCCTCGATCCTCAGCCAGCTGGTCAGGAACGTCAGCTACGTGGCCGCGAAATCGTCGAAAGGCAATAACGCGTCGCCGCGCGACGCGACCGCCACCTGTCCGAGCGGCAAGCAGGCGATCGGCGGCGGGGCAAGGATCCTCTCGTCTCCCGAAACGACCCAGGTCGCGATGGTCCAGAGCGCGCCTGTCATCGACAGCAGCGGCAAGGCGACCGGATGGTTCGCCCAGGCGAGGCCGATCGGCGGCGCCGACCCGGTCGAATGGGAAATCGAGGTTCACGCGGTCTGCGCCGAACTCTAGGCGGCGGCAGACGCAGTCCGGGAGGTCTGAGGGGCCCGCTTCGGC
>DASXBC010000120.1:0-5947 GCA_036406355.1 Solirubrobacterales bacterium
CGGGTCGAGGGCGCCGCCGACGACCGATAGGGAAAGGATTCGCTCCCCATCGGTGAAATCTCCACTCAGGTCGATTCCTTTTCCCGCGAGTTCCTTCAGAAAGCCGCGCTTCATGTGCAGTGCGCTCTCGCCACCGGCCAGTGGGTTTGCCGTTTCGTCGGCGCCGGCCGCGGTGGCGACAGCCAGCACCGCGCCCAGCGCGGCAACGAGGGCGAAGGCCAGGTGCGCCCGCCGGCCGCATCTTCGACTCGGCCGGGTCACCGATTCTCCTCCTTTCTGCCCTCGTCGAGGCGGAGGCGCGTCTCCGCGGCGCCGATAAGCCTCCGGGCTTGATCGACGGCGTCGATGTTGACGGATATCGCGTCGATCCCGCAGCCGACGAGGAGCTCGGCATACTCGGGGTGGACCGACGGCGCCTGACCGCAAATCGACGTGCTCAGACCGAGCTCGCGCGCCCTGTGGACGAGGCGCTCGATGTACTCGGTGACGGCCGCGTCGCGCTCGTCGAAGACCTCGGCCACCAGCTCAGAATCGCGGTCGACGCCGAGCAGCAGCTGGGTCAGGTCGTTGGAGCCAATCGAGATTCCGGCGATGCCGAGCTTCGCGTAGCTGGGCAGGTGGAAGAGCACCGAGGGAACCTCGGCCATCACCCAGAACTCGAAGCCGGGTCGGTCGAGCAGCCCGACTCCCTCGAGCAGCGTCCGGCAGAACTCGACTTCGCTCGGAGTGCGGACGAACGGCAGCATCAGGTGGAGGTTGGTGTGGCCCTCCGCCCAGAGGCTCTCGATCGCCCGCAGCTCCAGTTCGAGTAGGTCGGGCTCATGGGTGTAGCGGAGCGCGCCGCGGTAGCCGATCATCGGGTTCGCCTCGACCGGCTCGAAGCGCTCGCCGCCGCGCAGGCCGCGGAACTCGTTGGTGCGGAAGTCGATCGTCCGGTAGGTGATCGGCCGCGGTGCGAACGCGGTCGCGAACATCCGCAGGGAGCCGGCCATTCGCTGCACGACCAGGTCGCTTTCTCCCCGCTCGATCAACGCGCGCGGATGCTCGCCCCCGAGCGACTCGACGATCATCAGCTCGGCCCGCAGCAAGCCGACTCCCTCGACATCGAGCTCGCGCACCCGCTCGACCTGAGACGGCTCCGAGAGGTTGACGAGCAGTTTCGTCCGCAGCGGCTGCAGTGAAGTGGGCGAGCTCGGAGTGGGCTCTTCGGCAGTCGCCGTCGCCCCCTCCGTGACCACGCCCCTTCCGGCGTCGACGGTCACCACCGCGCCATCGGCGAGGGTGGTCGTCGCCTCGACGGTTCCGACGACGCAGGGGATGCCGAGCTCACGCGAGACGATCGCCGCGTGGCAGGTCATCCCGCCCGAGTCGGTGACGATCGCCGCCGCCCGCCGCATCAGCGGCACCCAGTCCGGCGCGGTCATGTGGGTGACGAGGACCTCGCCGTCGACGAGATCCGCGGCGTCCTCGCGCGATCCGATGATGCGCACCCTCCCGCTCGCGATGCCGGGAGCGGCGCCCAGTCCCCTCACCAGCTCCCGGCCGGCGGCCGGCCTTTCGTCATGGTCCGCTCCGCCGACACTGGTCACCGGCCGCGCTTGAAGAATCCAGATCTCGCCGGCGGGGTCGATCGCCCACTCGGTGTCCTGGGGCGACCCGTAGTGGTTCTCGATCCGGGTTCCGAGCTCGGCGATACTCCGCGCCTCCTCGTCGCTCAGAGCCGGTTGGTCCGCCCGGTCCCCGGTCAGCTCGCGAGTCAGGGTGCCGGCGTTCGCAGCCCCGACCACCTCGATCTCCTTGCGGTGGATCTCGCGCTTCTCGATCTCGAGATCGTCCTTGCGGACGACGTAGCGATCAGGTGAGACGGCTCCAGAGACGACCGACTCTCCGAGGCCGAAGGCGCCCTCGATCACCAATCTGTCAGCGGCGCCCGTCGCTGGGTCGAGGGTGAACATCACCCCCGCGCGGGCGGCCTCGACCTGGCGCTGGACGACCACCGCGATATCCATCTCCGCCTGGGCATAGCCCTTCTGCTCTCGGTAGAAGATCGTGCGTGCTCCAAACAGCGATGCCCAGCAGCGCCTGACCGCGTCGAGCAGGAAGATGGAGCCGCGCACGTTGAGCATGGTCTCGTTCATCCCCGCGAACGAGGCAGACGCGGTGTCCTCAGCGGTCGCCGAGGACCGGACCGCCACGGCGGGATCGGATTCGTCCTCGCTCAGCCCCGCATATGCCTCGCAAATGATGTCCTCGAGCCATTCGGGCATCGGCTCGGTCTCGATCATCGAGCGGACCTCGGCCGCGGCGCGGTCGAGCCCGGTCGTGTCCTCGACGTCGAGACCGGCGAGTCGCTCGGCGATCCGCTCGCGGAGGCCGCCGCCGTCGCAGAACGCCGCGTACGCCGCGGCCGTGATAACGAAGCCGGGGGGGACGGAGAGGCCGGCAGCCGTCAGCTCGCCGAGGTTCGCTCCCTTGCCTCCGACCCGGCCGACGTCGGCGCGGCGCAGGTCCCGAAAGTCGAGGACCGCGTCAGGGGCGGCTGCCGCCGGAGCGGCACTCTGTGGATCGCCGCCGCTCATCTCCGACGCACCGTGACTACAGGGCAGGACGCCCTGTGGATGACCTCGCGCGAAACCGACCCGAGGAGAACCCGGGCAGCGGGGCCGTAGCCACGGGAGCCGACGACCAGCAGGTCGACTCCCTCCTCGCATGCCTTGACGAGCTCGGTCGCCGGGTCGCCGTCGCGTCTCAGCGGCACTGCGGCCAGGGAGGAGTCGATCGAGTGAATTCCCTCGTTGATGACCCTGTCCGGCTGCGGAGGCGATTCCGGTGCATAGGCGCCAGGCACCATCACCGGCACTGCCGCTGGAGGGGAGACGACGGTGATGAGCTTGATCTCGGCATTCGGGCCGCGAGCAAGGCCTTCGGCCCGCTCCAGGGCGAACTTCGATTCGGGCGATCCGTCGTAGCCGACGGCTATCTCTCGGACTCTTTCGTGCGGCTCCTGGCCATAGCCCGCGGGCGCCACCGCCACGTCGACCGATGCCCCATTGAGCAAGCTGCGGCCGACGCTCCCGAGGATCACGCGTCCGATCGGCCCTCGGTGCGGCGAGCCGACGACGATCGCGTCGATCTCCTCGCGCTCGGCGATCGTCGTCAGGATCGCAGCGGGGGATCCGCCGCTGTAGGCCCGGGTCTCGACCTCGATGTCGGCGAGGAAATCCCGCGCCTCGCCGAGGATCGGTTCGGCGTCAGCCTCCTCCTCCGCGGTTATCAACGCGTACTCCATCGGCAGTGGCCCGCCGTAGAGAACGGTGATCACGAGGACG
Source organism: Solirubrobacterales bacterium (assembly GCA_036406355.1). Lineage (GTDB taxonomy): Bacteria > Actinomycetota > Thermoleophilia > Solirubrobacterales > 70-9 > VRUE01. The sequence continues at coordinate 3,330 of DASXBC010000120.1, forward strand.
CTCGCCTCCGGGTCGGAGGAGGCGAGGACCCGAGCGAGCTCGAGCGCGTCGCGACCTCCGTCCCGGCCGTCGTGGCCGACCAGCAGGCGCACGGCTCTAGTCGCCCTTCGGCTTGGTCTCGATCTCGACCGGCTTCTTCGACTCCGAATCCGGCAGCGGGATCGTCACCTCGAGCACTCCGTCCTTCGTCGTGGACTCGATGTCCTCGGCCTTTACACCTGGAGGCAGGGACATCGAGCGCGAAAACGACCCGAAGCGGCGCTCGCGACGCATGTAGTCGCCCTCTTCCTTCTCGCTCTCCTCGGTGTGCTCGCCGGAGACCGTGAGGACGTCGTCGTCGACCGTGACCTTGACCTCCTCGGGTTTGATCCCCGGCAGGTCCGCACGCAGGATCACGTTGCCGCCCTTGCGCAGGACGTCGACCGACGGGGTCCAGGCCCCGTCGCCGCCGATGCCACTCTCGTGGAACATCTCCTCCACCCGTTGCCGGAGCTCACCGAAATCCGAGAGCGGTCGCCATACAGTCATTTGCCGTTGCATCGAAGACCTCCTTGTATCGGGTTTTCCTCGAGGCGAATCTAGGCCCGGCCGCGAGGCCCGCCATCCGGGGAAGCCCACACCGAAGCGACGCCGGAACCCCGATGCGCCATGCGGGGAGCCCGACCACGATGGCGGCATGGCCATACAGCCGCAATTTCGACTCGGATGGAGGCTGCCCACGATGATGATTCGCGACGTGGTTCAGAGGCATGGGCATTTCGCCCACACCGGCAACCTTGACGACACCACCGAAGCCTGGGGGGAAGCGGGGTTCGAGGCCGATGAGGTGGACGAGTGGCTGAACGCCCGCTGCTTCGACCCCAGCTCTGCCCGCGACCTCGCCGATGTCGATGTGAGCCCGATCGACGCGGCGATGAAGACCTCGGCGGGCCGGGGCGGGTACACCGACACCGTTGGCTTCAAGGTCTCTGCCCGTGACCTCGCGGTCGAGGAGGTGCGCGACCTCCTCGGCGTGACCTGAGAACGAGATGAGCCTGCGCAGCATCCGGGTCGGTCGGCTGAGCGGCATCCCGATTGGCGTGCAGCCACTGTGGCTCGTGGTGGTCGCCCTGATCACCGTCTCGCTCGGCGCCGCCTACTACCCCGACCAGGCGCAGGGCATATCGCCGCCTGCCTCATACGGGCTCGGTCTGCTGAGTGCGCTGCTGCTCTTCGCCAGCATCCTCCTGCACGAGCTCGGCCACGCGATTGTCGCCCGTCGTCACGGCGTCGAGATCGAGGAGATCGACCTCTGGCTGCTCGGCGGCGTGGCTCGAATGGGCAGCTACCCGAAGACCGCGGTGGACGAGCTGCGCTTCGCGGTCGCCGGTCCCTGCGTGACGCTCGCGATCGCCTCCGCCTTCGCGCTGTTCGCCGTTGCATTGCCGGCGTCGACGCCGCAGGCGGTGACGGCGGTGGTCTCCTATCAGCTCTTCGTCAACGTCGCGATCCTCGCCTTCAACCTCCTACCGGCCTTCCCGCTCGACGGGGGCAGGGTCGCCCGGGCGCTGATCTGGCGCCACACCGATGACCTACTTCGCGCGACGATGCTCGCCGCTTCGATCGGTCGCGGTTTCGGCTATGCGATGGTCGGCCTCGGGGTCTTCGCCGCCCTCGCGGGCGGGCTCGGTGGCCTCTGGCTGGCGTTGATTGGCGTCTTCGTGATCGTCGCGGCTAGAGCCGAGGCGGACGGGTTGCGGGTCCGCGTCGCCCTCGGCGGCCGCCAGGCTCGCAATCTCGTCTCGGTCCCGGCGATCTGGATACCGGCGGAGATCAGCGTCGCGGCCGCGGTGCGCGATTACTTCGTTCCCAGGCGCTTCTCGGCCTTCCCGGTTCTGGAAGACGGGCGACCCATCGGGTTGATCGACCGCCCTGCGGTCGAGCGGGTACCGACGTCGCGCCGGGGCGCGACCTCCGTCGCCGAAGCTCGCATCGATGAGCCGAGCCTGATCGTCGACGAGGCCACGGACATGGTGGAGCTGCTTGAACGTCCCGCCTTTCAGCGGGTCGGGCGGGCGGTCGTCACGACCGAGGATGGCCGGCTCGGCATCGTCTCGATCACCGATGTCAAGCAGGTGCTGCGCGCCCTGGAGCTGGCGGGCGGTACGACGACGATGCCTCGCTCGGCCTGATATCCAAGCCGAGGGAGCATCGGTGGAAGACCGCATGTCAGGCGGGGGGATTACCCCGATGCCCGTCGGCCCTGGGCGATGAAGACTCTGGTCGTGACCGTTGGCAAGCGAGATCTTCGAACAGCGATGGGAGAGGCGATGAGGGCTCTGCGCAAAACGCGAATGGACGCCGATGGGCGAGTACCCACGCCGGTGGCGCGAGTGCGTCTGGAGGCGAGGGTGCGCTCGCACCTCTACGGAGGTCGGCGATGAGCGCCCGGGTCGTGATCGCGGGCGGCGGCGTCGCCGCGCTCGAGGCAGCGATCGCTCTCCACGACATGGCCGGCGACCGCGTTGAGGTGACCATGTTCTCCCCGCGGGAAGATTTCGTCTACCGGCCATTCGCCGTGGCCGAGCCGTACGGGGCGTCCCGGCCGATGCGCTACGACCTCGCGGACCTGGCCGCGC
>DASXBC010000121.1:0-5491 GCA_036406355.1 Solirubrobacterales bacterium
GTTCGCAGTGGGGCTGCAGCAGGCGGTGCTCGTCTTCGGCGTCGGCCTGGCGCTGGCGCTGGCGGTTGGGGCGCCGCTGCTGTTCCGGATGCAGCGGGAGCCCGCCGGTGGGTAGCCGGCGGGGCAGGCTGCTGATCGTCCTCACCGCGCTCTGCCTCGCCGGCGGGGTGGGGTACGTGATCGCGGCGGCGCTCGGTTCGGAGGACCTGGTCAGCGACGCGCGCCCCCACGCGGCGGCCGGGCCGCTGCCGGACGTCGCCGTGATGGTTCGCGCGGTGGACCCTCGCGAACCCCGCCTCAACGGCCACGTCTTCGTCGTCCGCAACGGGCGGGTCGAGCGCAGCGCCGGCGACCGCCTCGCCTGCGAGCGCGTCTACTTCGCCGCCGGCCGCGGCCTCTGCCTCGCGGTCGGCAGCTCGGGGGTGGACTACGTGGCGACGATCTTCGACTCGCGCTTCCGGCCGCTGCACACGTTCGCGCTGACCGGGCTCCCCTCGCGGGCGCGCGTCTCACCGGACGGGCGCTATGGGGCGACCACGGTGTTCGTCGCCGGGCACGCCTATCTCGGCACGAGCGGTGGCTTCTCGACCACGACGACGATCGTCGACATGCGCAGCGGCGAGTCGCTGGGCCAGCTCGAGCAGTTCGAGGTGACCAAGGACGGCCGGCCCTTCGACTCGGTCGACTTCAACTTCTGGGGCGTCACCTTCGCCCGCGACTCGAACCGCTTCTACGCGACCCTGGGCACGGGCGGGCACCACTACCTGGTCGAGGGCAGCGTCCGCGATCGCTCGATGCGGGTGCTGCGCGACGGCGTGGAGTGCCCCTCGCTTTCCCCGGACGGCAGGCGAATCGCCTTCAAGAGCCGGATCGGCGAGGGGACTCGCTGGCGGCTGCGGGTGCTCGATCTTGCCACCCTCGACGATCATGGTGTCGCCGAGACCCGCTCGATCGACGATCAGGTCGAGTGGCTCGACGATCGCGACCTCGCCTACTCGGATGGAGAGAACGTCTACACTGTCCCGGCCGACGGCGGGGGAGAGTCTCGGCTTCTGGTCGGCGACGCGACCTCACCGGTCTCGCTCGCGCATGGCTAGCGCGCCAGCGAGGGCTGCAGGAAGGGGCTTCGGACCTTTACGGTCCGCTTTGCACTACCGGATCAACATCACTAAACCGTTCGTCCAACGGGGGTCAGGTTTCTCAGGGCAATATGGGGGGTACCGAAAAGCGAGGAATGGATTCACAGCGCGTCTCCCCAGTCCGCCGCCCCCTCGCCTTCCTGGCCATTCTCGCCGTAGTTCTTGTCTCCACCGCGATCGCCTCCGCCGCGACGCGAATAGTCGACCGGACGATGGTCACCAAGCGGGCGGCAAGTGTTCGGCCCTCCCAGCCCAGGCGTCACATCGACAGCGACGGTGACGGACTCAGCGATCGCTACGAGACCTTCCGCTCGCACACCAACCCTCACGCCAAGGACACCGACGGTGATGGTTTTGATGACCGTTGGGAGCTGCGACACGGCACGGATCCGCTCGACCCGCTGAGCCCCGGAGTTACTTCACCGACTCCGCCGCCCACGCCGACTCCGGAACCCACGCCGACTCCAGCGCCGACGCCAGAACCACAGCCCGAACCGGAACCGGAACCCGCCCCGGAACCGCCGGCGCCAGAACCAGAACCTGAACCGGAACCCACTCCTGAACCGCCTGCGCCTGAACCGGAACCCGAACCCACCCCAGAACCCCCGGAACCTGAACCTGAACCGCCGGCGCCCGAACCCGAACCCGCGCCGTCCGCCGCGCTGTACCTCAGCCCGACCGGATCGGACGCTAACGGCTGCAGCGCCACGAGTCCCTGCAAGACCCTGAACCGCGCCTACCGCCTGGCCAGCCCGGGTCAAACGGTGGAGATGGCTGCGGGAACGTACTCGGACACCTCGCTGCCCCTGGACTCCTCGAAGACCTCGACCAACGACGTGGTGTTCAGGCCGGCGACGGGGGCGAGCGTAACCATCTCCCCCCAGCTGCACGTCTTCGCGCGCCACCTCGAGCTGCGCGGCCTGCGCTTTTCCAGCAAACTCTGGATCGAAGCGAGCGCCGCCGACGTGACCATCCGCAACGGCACGCTGAAGAACTTCGACCTCTACTCCGACGGCGCCCAGTCCTCGCAGGACATCTCCTTCATCGGCGGCAGCGTCGGCCCGTCTGCGAACGAAAACAGCCGCATCGCCTCCAACGGAACGTCGACCTCGGCCTCGCCGCGCAACGTCCTGATCGAAGGGGTCGATTTCCACGACTTCACCGTCACCCCGGGATCCGGGGCGCACGTCGAGTGCCTGCAGGTCTGGGCCGTCGACGGCCTGACGATCCGCGATAGCACCTTCCGCAACTGCGAGGTCTTCGACATCTTCCTGCAGAAGCTCCCCGAAGGAAACGCGGCGACCCCGAGCAACATCCTGATCGAGAACAACTTCTTCGACTGCTGCGCCAGCGGCTACTACGCGATCCGCATGGCCGATCACCCGGGGACCAGTTGGAAAAACGTCACCATCCGCAACAACTCGCTCGACAAGGGCATCAACCCCGACCCCGGCGTGCCCTACTCGAACGTCGAGATCGTCGGCAACGTCGGCCCGGAAGTGAAGTTCTGGAGCGGCGCCACCGGCGCGGTCGAAGCGAAGCCCGCCGGCGTCGACGTCGACTACAACGTCTGGTACGCGGGCGCCAAGGTCGGCCCGCACGACAAGGTCGCCCCCTCGGGCTTCGTCAACTCCGCCGCCCTCGACTTCCATCTGAAAGCCGGCGCCGCGGCGATCAACGCCGGCGATCCCAGCAACGCGCCGACGACCGACATCGACGGCAACGCCCGCCCGATCGGCGGCGCGCCGGACGCGGGAGCGGACGAGACCGGGGCGCCTGCTCCGTCGCCTCCCCCGGCGCCTGAACCCGAACCGGAACCCGCCCCGGAACCGCCTGCGCCAGAACCCGAACCGGAACCGGAACCGCCGGCGCCCGAACCCGAACCGACGCCGGAGCCGCCTCCCGTGGGCAGCGCCGACCTCTTCCTCTCGGCGAGTGGTTCGGACTCGGCGTCCTGTTCGGCGGCGGCCCCTTGCAAATCGCTCGACCGCGCCTACCAGGTCGCTTCACCCGGTGACGTCGTCCAGCTCGCCGCCGGCAGCTACGGCAACCAGACGATCCAGCGCGACGCCGGGCTGACGTCCTCCGAAGACGTCGTCTTCAGGCCGGCCTCGGGTGCTTCGGTGACCCTCGGCAGCGTGACCGTCTACGGCTCGCACGTGACGCTGGAAGGCATGAACGCGACCGATCTAACCGCGCGCGTCACCGATCCCTACAAATTCGCCGTCTCGGACATCACCTTCCGCAACATGGACGCGCGCAACTTCATGGTCATGTCGGCATCCGACGTCAGGGTGCTCGGCGGCGACTACGGCCCGGCGAGCGACTGCGGGGGCCCTTACGGCGGCTCGAACAACAGCATTCGCCGCTTCGCCGAAAACGGCGCGCCCAACCCGACGAACATCCTGATCGAAGGGGTGCGGATCCACGACATCACCTCCTACAACCTCACCCAGTGCCATATGGAGGGCCTGGCGATCTTCGCCGGCAACGGCGTCACCGTCCGCAACTCGAAGTTCTGGGGCAACTCGGTGTACGACGTCTTCCTGCAGTCGAACAGCGGCCCGGTCTCGAACCTGCTGATCGAGAACAACTGGCTGGCCTCCCCGGTCGGCCAGGGCGGCAGCGGCTCGGGCTCGAGCACGCTCGCCTTCTCGGGGGGCTCGAGCGACTTCGCCAACTCGACCGTGCGCCACAACTCGTTCAACGGCTATGTCTCCTTCGACGACAACGGCGTCAACCCCGCCTACTCGAACTTCAAGGCGGTCGGCAACATCGGTCAGCCGATGTATGGCTCCTGCTCGCTGAAAGGCGTCGTCTACCGCTACAACCTGTGGAAGGGCATGGCCTGCGGAACCGGCGACGTCAACCTGAGCGGCGCCTACCCGTACGCGAACGCGGTCAGCGGCGCCGCGATGGACTACCACCTGACCGGCGGGGCTGCGCGCGACCTCGTTCCCGCCAGCGAGAGCAACCTGGCCACCGACATCGACGGTCAGCCGAGGCCGCAGGGTCCGAGGCTCGACGCCGGGTCCGACGAGATCGGCTGAGTCGACCTTTCCCGCCGGCCTCAGCCGGTGTTGGCGGCGAAGTGCCCGGCGATCTGCGCCGCCGTCAGGTCCCGATCGTAGATCGCGACCTCGTCGAGCGTGCCGGCGCCGAACAGAGCGCCACCGGCTCTTGACATGAAATACAGCGGCGCGTTGGCGAAGGGGCCGGTGCCGACGCCGCTCGCCCCCTTTTCGTAGGCGACCGGTTTGCCGTCGACGTAGGGCGTGATCTGCTGCGGCGCCGGCGCGGTGGGGTCGAGGACGAACGCGTAGTGATGCCACTGACCGGCGCTGGGTCGCGCGAAGTAGACGTTGTTGCGGGTGTCGGGACTGCCGATCCCCACCCCGAAGCTGCCCTGGCCGGCGTTCGGGTCGACGATGAAGCCGCCGTCGTTCTGGTTGAAGTTTTCGGTCAGCTCGAGCGCCAGCGCGTCGTCATCGGCAAAGGCGTTCCAGCGCAACCAGAACTCGATCGTCAGCTGGTTCGTGCCCGAGAGGTCGACCGGCGCCCGGGCGAAGTCGTCGATGCCGTCGAAGCCGGCGGCGCCGCTGCCGAGCGATCCGAGCAGGCCCAGCGTCGTTCCGCCTCCCGTGGTCGCCACCGAGCTGCCGACGCTATCGGCCAGTGACGTCGCGCCTGGGTTCTCCTCGAAGCGCCAGTAGTGGGTGAGGCCGGGAGTGGCCAGCACCTGCTGGGAATAGCTGACGGGCGGTGGGGGCGGCGATTCGGGTTCGTTGACGGTGACAGTCTTGGTTTCGGTGTCGGTAGCGAAGCCGTTGTCGAGCACCCGCACGGTGACCGTCTTCTGCCCCGCCTGGGCGAACGAGGTCGACGTGGTCGGCGTCGTGCCGGTGTCGGTCTCGAAGCTGCCGTTGCCGTCGAGGTCCCACTGGTACCTCGTGATCGTGCCGTCGGGATCGCTCGAGCCGGAGGCGTCGAGCTGGATCTGCTCGCTGGTTTCGGCCGGGTTGGGAGCGGCCGTCAACGCGGCGTGGGGCCGTCGGTTGAGCCCCTGGCTGGCGTCGTGTTCGGCGATCTCCGTCGCGCTCAACGCCCGGTTGTAGATCGCGACCTCATCGAGGGTGCCGCGCCCGAAGAGCGCCTGGCCGCCGCGCGACATCATGTAGAGGGTCGATTTGGCGAACGCTCCAGCCCCGGTCCCGCTGGCGGTCTTGGTGTAGGAGACGGGCTGGCCGTCGACGTAGGGGACGATCTGCTGCGCCGCCGGCGCGGTGGTGTCGAAGACGAAGGCGTAGTGGTGCCACTGGCCGGCGCTCGGCCTGGTGAAGAAGACGTTGTTG
>DASXBC010000122.1:0-30843 GCA_036406355.1 Solirubrobacterales bacterium
CTCGGGGGCCGCGGGGAGCGTCTCGGCCGGAGGGTCGCGGCGCTCGAGCGGGGCGAGCTCGAAGACGATCACGTTGGTCGCCCCTTCACGGCGCTCGAGCCGACCGCGGGCGCGGAGCAGCGGCGCCGCCCGGACCAGCGGGCGGCTGCGCTCGTAGACCCGCGCCGGCACGATCAGGTTGATCGTCCCGCGCTCGTCTTCGAGCAGCATGAAGGTGATCCCCTTCGCGGTCTCAGGACGCTGGCGGGCGACGACCATCCCCGCCACCTCGACCGTCGAGCCATCCTCGGCCCGGGCGAGCTCGGAGCTCCTGAGGGTCCCCTCGGGGAGCATCTCGCGCAGCAGCGAGAGGGGATGCTCGCCGAGGTTGATCCCGGTCGCGCGGTAGTTCTCGATCGCCGTCTCCCACTCGTCGAGCCCCTCGAGCCCCGGCGCCGGCGGCGGCTCGAGCGGAAGCGGCAGCTGGCGCCCCTCCCCCGCCGGGCTCGGCGTCCCCGCGACGCCGAGCTGCCAGTAGCCCTCGCGGCGACCGGTCGGCAGCCCGTCGAGGGCGCCGGCCCAGGCCAGCCGCTCGAGCCCGTCGCGGCCGGCGCCGGAGCGGGTCGCGAGGTCGGCGACGCCGGTGTACGGCCCGCCGCGCTCGCGCTCGCCGACCAGCGCCTCCATCTCCTCCTCGCGGATCCCCTTCACGTAGCCGAGGCCGATGCGGACGATCAGCCCCCCGCGCTCGCGCTCGACCCGGCAGAGGACGTCGCTGCGGCGGGCGTCGGGCGGCGCCACCCGGACCCCGCGCCGCTGCGCCTCGTGGACGAGCGAGTCGGGCGGGTAGAAGCCCATCGGCTGCTCGTTCAGCAGCGCGCAGAGGAACTCGGGGCCGTAGTGGATCCGCAGCCAGGCCGACTGGTAGGCGAGCAGCCCGAACGCCGCCGAGTGCGCCTTCGGGAAGCCGAAGCCCGAGAAGCCCTGGATCTGGAGCCAGACCCGCTCGGCGACCTCGGCCGCCACCCCCCTCTCTCCCGCGCCCTCGATGAAGCGCTCGTGGTGGGCGCGGATCGCCTCCTCGGAGCGCTTGCGGCTCATCGCCCGCCGCAGCCCCTCGGCCTCCGAGGAGGAAAAGCCCGCCAGTTCCATCGCCACCTCGATCACCTGCTCCTGGAAGACGATCGTGCCGAGCGTCTCCCGCAAGACCGGCTCCAGCAGCGGGTGTTCGTAGGGGACCTCGAACGAGGGGTCCTCGCGGAGTCGCTTGCGGCGCTCTATGTAGGGGTGGATCGCGCCGCCCTGGATCGGGCCGGGCCGGACGAGGGCGACCTGGACGGTGAGGTCGTCGAGGTCGGCGGGCCGGGTTCGGGGCAGCATCTGCATCTGCGCCCTGCTCTCGATCTGGAAGACGCCGGTCGTCTCCGCCGCCCTGATCGACTCGAAGGTCTCGGGGTCGTCGTGGGGGATCCGCGAGAGGTCGACCCGCTCGCCCCGAACCCGCTCGACCTCGACGACGCAGCGCTCGACCGCCGAGAGCATCCCCAGCCCCAGCAGGTCGATCTTGAGGAAGCCCGCGTCGGCGCAGGAATCCTTGTCCCACTGGACGGTCTGGCGACCCTCCATCGCCGCCGGCACGACCGGGCAGACGTCGATCAGCGGCCGGGTCGAGATCACCATCCCGCCGGAGTGCTGGGAGGGATGGCGGGGCAGCCCCATCGCCTCGGCGCAGAGCGCGGTCAGCGCCTGCCACCGGGGCGAGACCGCGCGCTCGGCGCCGACCGCGGCCCGCACGTGGCCGTCGATCTCCCCCGCCTCGCCGTGGAAGCCGACCATCCGCGCCACCCGCTCGATCTCCCCCGGCGGCAGGCCCAGCGCCTTGCCGAGGTCGCGGACGGCCCCGCGCGGCCGGTAGGTCGGAAAGGCGGCGACCAGCGCCGAGCGGTCGGCCCCGTAGCGGCGGTGGACCTCGGGGATCAGGACCTCGCGGATGTCGCGGGGGAAGTCGAGGTCGATGTCGGGCATCGCCGACACCTCCTCGTTGAGGAAGCGGGCGACGAAGAGATCGGCCTTGACCGGGTCGATGTGGGAGAGCCCCGACAGAAAGCAGACGATCGAGCTGACGCTCGAGCCCCTCCCCCGCCCCGGCGGCAGCACCGCCCGGGCCGAGCCCGGGCCCCGCACCCGGACCGCCACCTCGCGAGCCAGGTCGAGCAGGTCGCGGTGCAGGAGGAAGAACCCGGAGAGGCCGAGGTGGCGGATCACCCCCAGCTCCTGCTCGAGCCGGCGCTCGGCCTCGCGCCGGTCCGGGGAGCCGGCGTAGCGATCGGCGAGCCGCTCCCGGCAGAACTCGGCCAGGCGGCGGTCGGCGCCGGCGTCCTCGGCGCCGGGGTAGCGGTAGCCGAGCTCGGCGGTGAGGTCGAAGCGCAGCCGCTCCGCCAACCGCAGGGTCTCCGCCACCGCCTCGGGGTGCTCGGCGAAGCGCCGCGCCATCCCCTCGGGGGAGGCGAGGGCCGCGCTCGAGTTGCCGCGCCGCAGCGGCTCGGTCTCGTCGAGTGCGGCGCCGCTGCGAACGGCGACGAACGCGTCCTGGAGGCGGGCGCGGGAGCGGCGGTGGCAGTGGACGTCCCCGGTCGCCACGCAGGGCACGCCGAGCCGCTCCGCCAGCCCCGCCAGCCAGCGGTTGCGAGCGCGATCGTGGCGCTCGTAGGGCCGCTGCAGCTCGACCCGCAGGCGATCGCGCCCGAAGGCCTCGAGCAGCTCGCCGCCGAGAGCCGCCGCCCGCGGGCGCTCGCCGCGCTCCCAGCGGCCGGCGAGGACGCCGTCGCGGGCGCACCCGGTGAGGCAGACAAGGCCCTCGGCGTGCTCCCTGACCCGGTCGAGCCCCACCCACGGCTGCCCGGCCCGGCGCTGGGGGCCGTCCCGGGTGTGGGAGTGGGCGGCGGTGAGGAGGCGGCAGAGGTTGCGGTAGCCGGCGGCGGTCTCGACCAGCAGGGTCAGGTGGGCGAGCCCAGATCCGATCTCGACCGTCAGCTCGGCGCCGGTGATCGGCCGCACCCCGAGCCCGCGGCAGGCGTGGGCGAATTCCATCGACCCCCAGACGCCGTCGTGGTCGGTGAGGGCGATCGCGGGATATCCGAGCGTCGCGGCGGCGGCGGCGAGCTCGATCGGCGTCGAGGCGCCGTCGAGGAAGGAGAAGGCGGAGTGAGCGTGCAGCTCGACATAGGAAGCCTCGTCGCCCATCGTTCAAGCCCATTGGCGGAACCAGCGCCCGCTGGCCATGTCGCGGAAGACGGTCGCGCCGCGGCCGTCGACGAGGACGAGCTCGTAGTAATGGCGGCGCAGGGGGTCGGCCGTCCACCAGCGGTCCTCGACGACCCACTCCTCGCGGATCGCCTCCACGGCGGTCCCCGCCAGCGCCCGCGGCGCGCCGTCCCCGGCCGCCTCGACCGCGACGCTCCGCGGGGCATAGATTCGGCGCGCCCCGCTCACGGCAATGACTCGCGCTTCGCTCGCGGCAATGGCTCGCGCTTCGCTCGCGGCGCGAAGAGCCAGGATTCGACGCTTGCTCGCTCCGCGCTCACGGCAATGACTCGCGCTTCGCTCGCGGCGCGAAGAGCAAGGATTCGACGCTTGCTCGCTCCGCGCTCACGGTTCCTGGACGGGGGTCAGCAGGACCCGCCGCTCGGGGACGCGGGAGCCGGGGTCGACGTCGATCGCCTTCAGCAGCGCCTCGGCGCCCGCCGCCGCCCGCACCTCCCGCACCGCTGCGGCGAGCCGGCCGCGTCGCGGCTCGCGGCCGCCGAGCGCGAGCTCGAGCTGGTCGGCGGCCCGCGGCCCGAGGGCGAGCGCCCGCAACCGCAGCGCGCCGGCCGGCTCGGGCAAGCCCTCGAGCCGCGGCGCCAGCAGCGCCGAGATCGCCCGCGCCGACGCGGTCGGCCGGCCCAGCCCCTGCTCGACGCTCCAGCTGCCGCCGCTGTCGAGCCGGGCCGAGAGACGCAGCGCCAGCACGGTCCTCTCGCGCCGCCCCCGGGCCGCGAGGAGGCGGTCGACCAGCAACTCCAGGGCGCTGCCGAGCTGCGACCCCGCCGCCCCCTCCGGCAGCTCGATCTCGGCGACCAGCTCCTCGCGCGGCCGGCGCGGGCGGAGCGGGGTGTCCTCGCCGCGGGCGAGCCGCAGGGCCCGCAGGCCGAGGGCTCCGAAGCGGTCGGCGACCTGGTCGGGGGTGAGCTCCGCCAGCCTGCCGAGGGTGCCGAGCCCGAGCCGCTTCAGCGCCCCGACGAGCTCCCTCGCCTCAGGCTCCGCCGGGCCGAGCCCGGCCGCCAGCGCAGCGACAGGCTGTGGGGCGAGGAACCCCCCGAGCGCGCGGCGGGTGACCACCGCCTCGCGACCGGCGGCGCCAAGACGGGCGGCGAAGCGGTTGGGGGCGACCGCGACCCGCACCGGCGCCCGCGCCGCCTCCCTCGCCGCCGCGACCACCCCGTCGATGGCGCCGCCGTGGATGCCGAGCAGCCCGTCGACCTCGAAGAAGGCCTCGCCCGGCCGCTCGGACTCGACAGCGGCGCCGATCCCCTCGAGCCGCTCCAGCAGCCGGTCCCAGCGCTCGGCCACGCCGACCGGGTCGGAGGGGACCAGTCGCAGCGAGGGACAGCGGGCCAGCGCCTCCCCGAGGGCCATCCCCGCTTCGACGCCGTCCGCCTCGGCGGCGCCCGATACCTCGCCGACCGCCTGCCGGCCGCCGGCAAGGGGAGCGAGCGCGACCGTCTCGTCGAGCCGGTCCGGGCAGGCGACCCTGAGCGAGAAGCGGGGGATGAGAACGCAGGCGATCATCATACGAACGTATGTTCGTATGTATGTAATCAGAAGCGTCAAGGAGTTCCAAAATTGATGAAAAGCGTCATTCCAATGATTGGTAAGGTCCGCCGATGGAGCGGAGTGACCGCCCTGGAATGACGGTTTGAGCGGTACGGCGAGACGTTTTGCCCTTCTGCTTGTGCTTTCGGCCGCACTCGTCGTGGTGCTCCCGTTTTCCTCCAGCGCCCCGGCCGAGCTGTCGACGCCGGCCGTCTCCGCCGGCGGCACCCACACCTGCGCGATCGACGCCGGCGGCGCGCTCGCCTGCTGGGGCGACGACTCCGCCGGCCAGCTCGACGGGATCCCGAGCGGCCAGTTCGAGGCGGTCTCGGCCGGCGGCAAGCACACCTGCGCGATCCGGATCGACGGCGACCTCGTCTGCTGGGGCGACGACTCCGCCGGCCAGCTCGACGGGATCCCGACCACCGCCATGTGGGGGCCATTCCAATCGGTGGCGGCCGGCGGCAAGCACACCTGCGCGATCCGCACCAGGGGCACCCTGGCGTGCTGGGGCGATGACTCGTCCGGCCAGGTCAGCGACGCCCCCCGCTACACGGTCCACTGGTACTGGCACTGGGGCTGGCACCTACACCGGCACTGGATCAGGTACCTCGCGGTCGCCTCGGGCGGCGCCCACTCCTGCGCGATCCGGATCGACGGCGACCTCGTCTGCTGGGGCGACGACTCCGCCGGCCAGCTCGACGGGATTCCGCAGGGATCGTTCAAGGCCGTCGCCGCCGGCGGCAAGCACACCTGCGCGATCCGGACCGACGGAACCCTCGCCTGCTGGGGCGACGACTCCGCCGGCCAGCTCGACGAAGTCCCCACCGGGGAGTTCGAGTCGGTCTCGGCCGGAGGCTCACACACCTGCGCGGTGCGAACCACCGGCGAGGTCGTCTGCTGGGGCGACAACACATACGGGCAGTCGCAGCCGGAGATGGTCGCGGCCGAGCTGCCCCGGGGCGTGATCGGTGACGACTACTCCTACAGCTTCCACACGACCGGCCAGTCGCCCGGGCCGAATTTCCAGGTCACCGCCGGGCACCTGCCGGGGGGCCTCGAACTCACTCCCGAAGGACAGCTGACCGGCACCCCGACCACCGCCGGCGACTTCAGCTTCACCGTCACCGCGAGCAACGGCGTCGTCGGGGGCAGCTCGCAGGCGACCTCGCTCGCGGTGGTCGGGACTCCGATCCTCGGCGCCGAACCGGCCCAGGGAATCACCCCGACCTCGGCCTCGCTCAGCGCCAAGATCAACCCCCGCAACCTGCCCGCGCAGGCCTGGTTCGAATACTGGCCGGCCTCCTCACCGCAGAGCGCGACCCACACCCCGGCGACGAAGGTCGCGGCCGCGGTGACCCAGAAAGGCCTCGGCGCCAGCATCGCCGGCCTCACCCCCGACACCCTCTACAGCTTCCGCGTCATCGCCACCAACGAACTCTCCCCCAACCCGGTCGAGAGCTCGGTCCTGTCGCTGAAGACCCAGCCCGGCCCCGGGATCCCGCCGCCGGTCGCCGGCCAGAGCGTCAACGTCGACACCGCGAACGGCGTCGTCCGGGTGAAATGCCCGGGGGACGAAGGATTCGACACGCTGGTGTCGGCCAAACAGATCCCGGTCGGGTGCGAGATCGACACCGACGACGGCACCGTCGCGCTGACCGCGTCGCGGGGCAGCAGCGGGGCCACCGAGTCGGCCTACTTCTGGGGCGGGACCTTCGAAATCGACCAGAGCCCGGGCGACGAACAGGACGCCGTCGCGACCCTGGACGGGCGCCTCCGGTGCGAGAAGAGGGGCTCCAAGCCCAAACGGGCCAGGGCGAGCAGCAGTCGCGGCGGCGGCCGCAAGCTCTGGGGCGCCGGCAGCGGGCACTTCAAGACCGTCGGCAACTACGGCTCGGCGAGCGTGCTCGGAACGACCTGGCTGGTCATCGACCGTTGCGACCTCTCGTCGGCGTTCGAAGTCCTGGAAGGTAGGGTCAAGGTCCGTGACTTCATCAAGGGGATCTCGCTGACCATCACGCCCGGCCATCGCTACGTCGCCAAAGCTCCCTTCCTCCGCCTCCGCTAGCAAATGGCGTCCCGGCGGGGAGCTGTCGCCTTCGCGGCGGTTGCTGCGATCGCAGCCGCGATCGGCATCGGGTGCTACGCGGCGAACTTTCTGCACGGCCTCGAACTGGGCAGCGTCGACACCCGGTTCTCGGTCCGCGGCAACCAGGAAGCGCCGCCGCAGGTTGCCGTGGTCGGGATCGACGACAACACCTTCAGCGAACTGAATCTGCAGTGGCCCTTCCCGCGCCGGTTCCATGCACGGCTGATCGACCGCCTGGTCGAAGACGGCGCCAAGGTGATCGCCTACGACATCCAGTTCACGACGCCGACGAACC
The DNA here is from genome assembly GCA_036406355.1 of Solirubrobacterales bacterium. GTDB lineage: Bacteria > Actinomycetota > Thermoleophilia > Solirubrobacterales > 70-9 > VRUE01. The sequence goes on from DASXBC010000122.1 coordinate 7,218, forward strand.
CGCGCGAAGACAACGAACTGGTCGAAGCGGTGCAGCGGGCCGGCAACGTCGTCCTCGCGACCAGCGAAGTCAGCCCGCAGGGCAAGCACGCGATCTTCGGCGGCAATGCCGTGCTGCGGCGGATCGGGGCCCGGGCCGGCAACACGATCTACATCCCCGACTCCGACGGCACGATCAGGCGCTTCCCCTACGCGCTCCAGAACCTCGAAAGCTTCGCCGTCGCATCGGCTGAAGTGGCCAAGGGCGAATTCGTCGAAGAAGACGGCTTCGACGCGCCCGGAGGGGGCGCCTGGATCGACTACGCGGGACCGCCGAAGACGATCCCGACCTACTCCTATGTCGATGTCCTCTACGGGCGGGTGAACCCCGACCTGCTGAAGGGCAAGATCGTCGTCGTCGGCGCCACTTCGCCCGTCCTCCAGGACGTCAAGCAGACGCCTTACGGCGGCGAACTGATGGCCGGCGCCGAGGTCCAGGCGAACGCGATCGCCACCGTCCTCGACGGCGTCCCGCTGCGCTCGGCGCCGGGTTGGCTCAACATCGTCCTGATCCTCATCCTGGCGGCGATCGGGCCGCTCACGGGATACCTGATGCGGCCGGTGATGGCCTTCGTCGTCTCGCTCGGCGCCGGCCTCATCTTCGTCTCCGCGGCGCAGCTCGCGTTCAATTCGGGCTGGATCATCGCCGTCGTCATCCCGCTCCTTGGGCTGGTCGTCGGCGCCGTCGGCACCCTCGCCGTCCATTACCTGCTCGCCGCCTTCGAGCGCCAGCGGGTCCGGTTCACGTTCTCGCGGTTCGTCCCCGAGGAGGTCGTCGACCAGATCCTCTCCGAGGGCGAAGGCGAGCTCCAGCTCGGCGGCGTCCGGCGCGAATCGACGGTCCTGTTCAGCGACCTGCGCGGATTCACCAGCTACTCGGAGTCGCGCGAGCCGGCCGAGGTGGTCGAGGTGCTGAACGTCTACCTCGGCGAGATGACCGATGCGATCATGGACCACGGCGGGACCCTGGTCTCCTACATCGGCGACGGGATCATGGCCGTGTTCGGGGCCCCACTCGAGCAGCCCGACCACGCCGACCGCGCGATCGCGGCCGCCCAGGAGATGCTCGAGGTGCGGCTGCCGTCGTTCTGCAAATGGATGCAGGGCTCCGGCCACGGCGATGGCTTCCAGATGGGGATCGGGCTCAACTCCGGGGAGGTCATGTCGGGGCAGGTCGGCTCCGAGCGGCGGCGCGAATACACGACGATCGGCGACACCACGAACACCGCGTCGCGGCTCGAGGGGATGACGAAAGGGACCGAGCACTCGATCTTCATCGCCGACTCGACGAAGCAGGCGCGCACCGGCTCCGAGCCGGACCTGATCAGCGTCGGCGAGCTCGAGGTGCGCGGCCGGGAGATGCCGCTTCAGGTCTGGTCACTCCGCAACGGCAAGCCGGCTGGGGCCGGGGATTAGCCGATACGGTCTGCGATCGTGCTCTGGGTCGAGGTCTTCGCCGTCTTCGTGATCTGCCACCTGGTCGGCGACTTCCTGCTGCAGACCAACTGGCAGGCGACGCACAAGATCGGTGGGCTGGGGCCGGACCCGGCTTCGCGGCGGGCGCTGATCTCGCACACGCTCACCTACACGCTCGCCTTCGTCCCGGCGCTGATCTGGATCGGGGCCGAAATCGGAGCCGGCTGGGCGGTCGGAGTCGCCGCCCTGGTCGCGATCCCGCACCTGCTCCAGGACGACGGCCGCGCAGTCGACGCCTACATGAGGAGCGTCAAGGGAGTCGGCGACAGCCCGCCGCCTGGCCTGCGGCTGGCCGTCGATCAGACCGGCCACTTCATCGCCCTGTTCCTGCTGGCCCTGCTGACCGTCGCCTGAGCGCGAGCTAGGAGCCCGCTCGCTCGGCGGCCTCCTCGGCGTGCCAGCGAGAGTCGACGACGGTGCTCGCCTGCTGCTGGCTGCGGCGGTGCCCGGTGACGGCGCTGATGAACTGCTCGCGCTCCAGTCGCAGCAGCCTGGTCGGCGCGGTCGCGCGAACGGTGGCCGTGCGCGGCACGTCGCGAAGCAGCGCTATCTCACCGAACGATTCGCCCGGCCCCTCGTTGCGCCGGAAGTTCCCGTTTTCGAAGACCTCGACCCCGCCGGCCTCGATCAGGTAGAAGCAATCGCCCTGGTCCCCCTGGGTGATCACGTCCTCGCCGGTGGCGGCGGCTACCGGGGTCAGGTCGCGGCTCAGCCGCTCCAGGGTCGCGATCGGGAGGGGCGAGAAGATCGAGTTCTCGCGCAGCAGGCTGAAGTGCTCCTCGGCGACCGGTGCGCCGACCTCGTGGGCGCGGAGCCGGGTCCAGACCACCAGCGCGAAGGCGGGCATCAGCGCCGCGAGGACGTAGAGGGACGCCTCGATTCCGAACAGGGCCACGATCGCCGAGGCGCTGATCGAGCCGATCGCCATCGCCGCCCAGCGAGCCGACCAGAGGGCGCCGACGACCCGGCCCAGCGTCTCGTCCGAGCCGAGTCGCTGCAGCAGGATTTTCGCCGTGACTTTGATGAACGTGTAGCCGAACCCGATCGCCAGCCAGCCTGCGTAGGCGGCCACGGGGACGTTCCAGGCCCCGGGCAGCGCGGCGCCGAACCCGAGGATCAGGCTGCCGCCGACGAGGGCGACGACCAGCTTGCCCCGGTTGAGTAGCGCCGCCAGGCCGGCGGCGCCGATCAGGGCGCCCACTCCCCATGCCGCCTTGAGGAAGCCGACGCTGCCGTGGTCGAGGTGCAGCAGCTCGAGCGCCAGGATCACGACGAGGACGTCGGCGAGCCCCTCGAAGAAGACGACGATCGTGATCGCCGCCGCGCAGAGCCGAAGCGCCGAGTCGCCGAGGAGGATCCGGAAGCCGAGGGTCGTCTCCTGCGCGATCCCGGAGATCTCGCCCTCCAGCGGCGAGTAGTCGGGCCTCCGGTCCGGCGCGATCCCGAGGATCAACCCGACCGTCCCGAGCGCGACCAGGGCGCCGCTGGCGAAGACAACCGCGGGCGAGGCGAACACCAGGATGAGGCCGGTGACCAGCGCGGCGAGGAGGAAGCCGACGTTCTCCATCGTGCTGTGGGTGACGTTGGCGGCCGAGAGCTCCTGGGGGGTCCGCGCCAGGAGCGGCAGCATCGCCGCCTCGGCCGGCCCGTAGCCGCTGATCGCGACGGTGAAGAGCCCGGCGAAGGCGAGGATCAGCCACGACGGCCCGTTGAGGGCGGCGACGACGGTGGCGGCCGCCAGCACCGCGGCGACCGCGAGGGAGCTCCAGATCAGAACCGCCCGGCGGGAGAACCGATCGCTGAGCAGCCCGGCGAAGGGCGAGGCGATCGCCCCCGGCGCGAGCCTGACCAGGGCGATGACGCCGACCGCGGTGGCCCCGCCGTGATCGAACCCGTACACGCCGAGCGAGATCGCGAATGCCCAGTTCGCGAACGAATTCCCCGCCTTCGAGAGCCCGAGCAGCCCGAGGTCCCGGTTCCCGAAGTCGACGGCCAGGGCACCGAGGATGTTGCGAAGTTCACTCCTTCCTCTGCCCATTGTCGCGGGAACATAATTGACATCCACACGTGCCGCTGCCAACCTCCTCGGGCATGTCGGGGACCACAGGGAGATCCAGACCGTCCGTCGTCGTGCCCGCGCTGGTCCTCGCGCTCGGGGTGTTGGCGCTGCTGGGCGCGGGCATCGCCGCCGCCACCGCGGGGGAAGTGAAGCTGACGATCCCACGGGCGATCGAAAGGGCCGGCGTCTTCGCCGAAAGCACGTGCAAACAGGACGAAAGCTGTGTCCACTCCGGAGTCTTGAACTGCAACCGCAAGGGCAAGCTGGTCGTCCACTGCCGGATATTCGACGAACGCCGAACCGATGCCCAGGGCAACTACAGGTGCAACCGCGAGATCCGGATGGTGATGGACCCGAAAACGCGCCGGGCGCCTGTGAACGGCCTTGGCCGCTGGCACTGCCCGGGCGCTCCGCCGTCCGAATGATCGAGCGGATCGCCGACATGCCGGAGGGCACGATCGGCTTCAGGTTCTCCGGCGAGGTGACCCGCGCCGACTATGAGCAGACGCTGATCCCGCCGATCCGCGAGGCGATCGAGAACGAGGAGAAGATCCGCTGCCTGTGTTTGCTCGGCCCCGAGTTCGACGGCTACGAGGCCGGCGCGATGTGGGAGGACCTGAAGACCGGCGCCCGCTACGGCTTCGCGCATCTCGCCTCCTGGCACCGCATGGCGCTCGTCACGGATGTCGAGTGGATTCGCCATGCGACCGCGCTGTTCGGCTGGATGAGTCCCGGCGAGCTGAAGCTGTTCGGGACCGATCAGCTCGACGAGGCGAGGGAGTGGATCGGAGGCTAGAAGCATCAGGGCCGCCCGAGGGCGGCCCTGATCAGGTGCGTTGAGCGGACGCGGGAGCTGCGACCGGGAGGGACGTGCCCGGCCTCCCTTGCCCGCCGGTGCCCGGGGTGGATTCCGCGGGCGCCCGTACCCGTGCGGCGCCTAGCGGCCCTGCACCTCCAGTGTCCCGCAAAGCATGTGACTCAACTTAGGACCACCTCCTTTCTCTGGTTCAGCGATTGAAGCAAACGCCGCTGACCGAGCCGCGACCGACCTCCGCAGCGAGACGGTCTAGGTCGTCCTCTGGCCGGCGCCGCAGCCCGCGAAAACGGCCAGTGCGGCGGCCGCGACGAGAAGCGCGACCGGCGCCCCTCACCCCGCGGCGAGGATGCTGCGTGCGGTGTCGACGACCGACTCGCGGCTCGAGCGCGGCGACCAACCGAGGACCGTGCGGGCCTTCTCGCTCGAGTACTGAAGCTTGCGCCCCAGCTGGCCGACAACGCCGCGGATCGCAGGGTCGAACAGCGCCATCGCTTTGACCAACAGGCTGGGCACCGACCGAGTCGGGACCTTCGGGGCTTCGGCTCCGAGCTCCTCGCGCAGGGCGGCGGCAACTTCCGCCATCCACATGAAGTCGTCGGTGGCGATGAATCGCTCGCCTCCGGCCTCAGGCGCGCTCATCGCCCGAATCTCGAGATCGGCGACGTCGCGGACGTCGACGAAGCTGAAGCCGATTCTTGGAATCCCCGGCATCCCGTTCAGCAGGCGTTCGATCGCCTGCAGCGAGAACGAGCGGTCCTCGCTGAGGACGGGGCCCGAGATCGCGCCGGGGTTGACGACCGCGACGCGGTCCTCGGCCCCCTCCTCGCGAGCGAGGTCCCAGGCCGCCCGCTCGGCGATCGTCTTCGACCGCACGTATGGCGAGAGCTCGTCGCTCGCGAGATCGGTCCAGTCCTGCTCGGTCCGCTTCTCCGAGAGGGGTTTGCCGCTGGCGGCGATCGCCGCGACCGAGGAGGTGACGACGATCCGCTCGACGCCACTCGCGAGGCTCGCGCGGAGGACGCGGAGCGTCCCGTCGCGGGCGGGGACGATCAGGTCGTCGGGGTCCTTCGGCTGTGCCGGCGGGAACGGCGAGGCGACGTGGAGGACGTGGTCGCAGCCGTCGACCGCCTGGCGCCAGCCGTCGTCGCGGAGCAGGTCGGCGGCGAAGAAGGAGAGGCGGTCGCCCGGATCGACCTCGGGCGCGATCGCCGCCCGGACCTGGGGCTCGCGGTCGAGGTCGCGGACCGTGGTGCGCACCCGGTGCCCGCGGCGCAGCAGCTCGATCACGCACCAGCTGCCGAGGAATCCCGATCCCCCGGTCACGAGGACAGTCTTCTCCGCCATCGCCGGGAGGCTATCTCCTGGCGTTTGCCAGAGGCGCGGGGCGGCGTTAGTTTGATTGCGTGAAGCGATCGGCGCACAAGCTCGCGGTCCTGTCGTTTCTCGCGCTCGGCCTGCTGCTCCAGGCCGCGATCGCGGCCGCCGCGCCGACGACGCTCGACCAGGGCGTCTTCGTCAGCCTCAGGGCGGCGAACGACTCGACCGTCAACCACATCGTCGTCACCTACGGCCCGCCCAAACCAGGCACCGACGAATCGGAAAAACCGATGTGGGGCAATTACCTCTCCGACACGGCCGGCATCCACAACATCACCAACCCCGAGGGCTACGCCTGCATCACCGAAGACGCGACCCACGACTTCTGCCCCGACGGAACTTCGGTCGGCGAACCGGGGACCGGGGACGACATCGTCGCCAGGCTCGGGGGCGGCAACGACAGCTTCACCGCGACCGATTCGATCGGCATGTTCGAAGTCAAAGGCGGCGACGGCGACGACGTCCTGCGGGGGAGCGACGTGCCGTCGAAGAGCCCTGGATTCGGGTCGCCTCCAACGACGGACTACTTCTCCGACACCCTGATCGGACAGCAGGGCGACGACCTGCTGATCGGCAACAAGGGCGGCGACTTCCTCAGCGGCGGCGGTGGCGACGACGTCCTGATCGGCGGGCCGCCGGGGACCGACGAGACCGGGTACTCGCCGAAACAGCCTGACGACACCATGTCGGGCGGGGCGGGAGACGATCTGCTGATCGCCGATGCCCACGACCGCGACAACCTGATCGACTGCGGCCCGGGGAAGCACGACGTCGCCGTGATCGACAGGATCGACCCGAAGCCGAAAGGCTGCGAGAAGGTCAAGGTCAAGAAATAGCCGGGGCCTCGGCGGCGACCTGCCGCAGCGCCTCGGCGTCGAGTCGCATCGTCTGCCAGTCGCTCAGGTGGCTGGCGCCGAGCCCCTCGTAGAAGGCGATCGCCGTCTCGTTCCACTCAAGGACGACCCAGTCGAGCCGCCCGTAGTCGCGCTCGGCTGCAACGCCGGCGACCGCGGCGAAGAGCGCCCGGCCGACCCCCTCGCCTCGCCAACGCGGGCGGACGTAGATGTCCTCGCACCAGAGGCCCGGCCAGCAGAGGAAGGTCGAGAACGTCGTGAAGTAGATCGCGTAGCCGACGGGCTCGCCCTCGACCTCCGCGATCAGCGCCTCGGCGGCGCCGAGCTCGAACAGCGACCGCTCGAGCCGGTCGGCATCGCCCACGACCTCCTCGGCGAGCCGCTCGTAGGCGGCCAGCTCCCGGATCATCTCCAGCAGCAGCGGCGCGTCGCCGCGCTCCGCCCGGCGGATCGAGTGGCCCTTGCTCGCCATCGCTGAGACACTAGCTGCGATGCCACCGCTGTTCGAAGATCGGACGAGGGAGGCGCGGATCGTCCTCGCGATCGTCGTGCCGTTCCTGTTCGGGGCCGTGGCCGGGGTCTTCGTCGGAATCTCAGCCGCCGTCTACACGGTGCTCGCCGTGCTGGCGGTGATCGGCGGCATTCTCGCCGGACTCGAGCACCCGGGTCCCGGCGACGGGGCCCGGCGCGTCTTCGTCGGCGGCGCGCTGTTCGGCCTCGGGATCCTCCTCGCCCACGCGATCGCCGGCACCGACGCCAAGGTTTCGCTCGGCGGCTTTCCGCCCCTGCTGATCCTGATCGACGCGATCATCGGCGCGGTCCTCGGGGCGATCGGCGGCGCGATCTCACGCTCGCGGAGAGCGCGGGCCGTCTGACAGACGCCTTGCAACAAGGTTGAAGAGCCTGTACCGCGTCAAAAGTTTTAGGTATAACGCTGGCCTTCTTTTGGCTAACCGCATACCCAATTCAAATGATCAGGGAGGAACATTGAGACGCAAGCGCATCACGACGGTGCTCGCGGCGGCCGTGCTGGCGGCGGGGTTCAGCGCGACTGCGGCCTACGCCGCGACGATCATCGGTGACGACACCGCCGAGACCCTGACCGGGACCCCCGGCAACGACGCGATGGAAGCCAAGGGGGGCGACGACACGGTCGATGCGCTCAGCGGCGACGACCGGGTGAATGCCGGGACCGGCAACGACAGGGTCGACGCCGGCGACGGCAACAACTTCGTCGAAGGCGGCCCCGACAACGACTCGATCATCGCCGCGGGCGGAAACGACACCATTTTCGGCGACGAAGGCAACGACACGATCAACGCGGGCGACGGCGACAACAACGTCGACGGCGGCCCCGGCGACGACAAGATCGAAAGCGGGATCGGGTTCGATGGCCTCACCGGAGGGGAAGGCAACGACGTCCTCGTCGCCGGCGTCAACGGCGACGGCCTGATGGGACAGGCGGGCGACGACACGCTCCTCGGCCAGGAGGGCGACGACAAGATGTGGGGCGGCGAAGGGAACGACAACCTCCGCGGCGCCGCCGACAACGACTACATCTGGGCCGGGGCCGGGGCCGACGTGGTGTTCGGCGGTCCCGGCAACGACCACATCTCGGCTCTCGCCGCGATTGACACCCAGCTCCCGGGCGGCGACCTGGTCCGCGCCGGCCGCGGCGACGACGTCGTCCGCGTCCGCGACGGCGAGGCCGACACGGTGCTCTGCGGGCCGGGCAAGGACATCGTCTACGCCGACGACGAGGACAAGATCAACCCCAGCTGCGAGATCGCCAAACGCGGCGTCCCCACTCCGGGCGCCGACGCGGTGGAGGTCAGCCACTAGCCGAGCGGGTGGGCGGCGGCAGCGGTTAGCCTGAGGCCGTGGCCCACCCGACGCAGCTGCTGATCGGCGGCGACCTCGTCGACGGCGACGGCGAGACGGCCGCGGTCGAGAACCCGTTCACGACCGAGTCGATAGTCGAGCTTCGGTTCGCCTCGGCCGACCAGGTCGACGCCGCGGTCCGGGCCGCGCGGGCAAGCTGGGGCCGGTGGGCCAGGACCAGCGCCGGCGAGCGCTGCGAGATGCTGCACGAGGTGGCCCGGAGGCTGCGGGAGGAGGCCGACGGCGTGGCCCGGACGATGACCGCCGAGGGTGGCAAGCCGCTGGTCGAGAACCGCGACGAGCTCGACTGGACCGCGGCCGCCTTCGACTACTACGCGGAGATCGGCCGCGACCACGCTGGTCGCGTGATCCCCCCGATCGAGGCGACGCAGCTGGCGATGGTCGTCAAGGACCCTCTCGGCGTCGTCGGCTGCATCGTCCCCTGGAACTACCCGCTGCTGCTGCTCGCCTGGAAGGTTGCCCCTGCTCTGGCGGCCGGCAACTGCGTCGTCTGCAAGCCCTCGGAGCTGACCCCGCTCTCGACGCTGATGCTGGCCGGCGTCTTCGAGCACCTGCCGGCCGGGGTGGTCAACCTGATCGCCGGCGCCGGCGACATCGGCGCCGCCCTCGCCGAGCACCCCGGCGTCGATTGCGTCGCCTTCACCGGCTCGGTCGCGACCGGCAAGAAGGTCGCCGCTGCCTGCACGGCGCGGATGGCGCGGATGAACCTCGAGATGGGCGGCAAGGACGCCTTCATCGTCTGCGCCGACGTCGCCCCCCAGCTCGAGGTCGCCGCCCGCGGCGGTGCCTGGGCGGCGTTCCTGAACGCCGGCCAGGTCTGCACCTCTGCCGAGCGCTTCTACATCGTCGACGAGGTCTTCGACGGCTACGTCGAGGCGTTCGTCGAGCACACCCGCGGTCTCGTCCTCGGCGACCCGTTCGAGGTCGCCACCGACATCGGGCCGATGGTCTCCGACCCGCAGCGGGCGAAGGTGATCGCCCAGCTCGAGGCGGCGACCGCCGCCGGCGCCGAGGTCCTCGTCGGCGGCGACGACGGCGGCCAGGATCGGGGCCACTTCCTCTCCCCCGCGGTCGTCGTCGGCGCGGCGCCGGACTCGGCCCTGCTGCGCGAGGAGACCTTCGGCCCGGTCGCGCCGCTGGTCAGGGTCGGCTCGCTCGACGAGGCGATCGAGATGGCCAACGGGACCGAGTTCGGCCTCGGCGCCAACGTCTACACCGGCGAGCTGGAGAGCGCGGTCCGGTGCATGCGCGAGCTGCGGGCCGGGACGGTCTGGATCAACGACCCGCTGACCGACAACGACGCCGGCCCGTTCGGCGGCTTCAAGCAGTCCGGGCTCGGCCGCGAGCTCGGCCGCGAGGGGCTCGAGGCGTTCCAGGAGACGAAGCACGTCCACATGGAGACGCGGATCGAGCGCAAGGAATGGTGGTACCCCTACAGCGAGTACGGGGCCGGGTAGCGGGCGGCGCGGCGCGCTTCCCACCGTCCCCAGGCCGCCATCACGGCGCCCGCGTAGAGCCAGCCGAGCAGGACGTCGAAGAAGTAGTGCTCGCCGGTCGCGATCAGGGTCAGGCCCATCGCCAGCGGGTAGAGGGCGAGGAGCGGCCGCAGCGGCGGTCGCACCCGGCGCCAGAGGAACATCGCGACGAGCGCCGTGAAGGCCGAGTGCAGCGAGGGCACCGCCGCGACCAGGTTGGCGCTCGCCTGGCCCTCGGAGAAGAGGCCGGCGGTCCCGACCCCGAGGACCTGCCAGCCTTCCGCGGTCGTCCGGTGGACGCCTTCGAGCAGGCCCATTTCCGAGGCCATCCAGGGCGGCGCTGCGGGGAAGAGCATGTAGGTCGCGAGCCCGGCGAGGGCGAGGGTCACGAGCCGCCTCGTGAAGGCGTGGAAGGCGGCGCGCTCCCGCGCCCAGAGAACCCCGGCGAGAACGAAGGGAACGATGAAGTAGGAGGTGTAGACCAGGGTGAAGGCGACGTCCCAGGGATTGACGACGCCGGGCTGGTGCAGGCGCGCCTGGAGCCATTCGGTCGGCGTCTGGCCGAAGAAGACGAAGCGGTCGAAATCGATCATCGGGTGGACGTGGGCGCCGATCCCGAGCGAGTCCGCCGCGCCGCGGGTGAAGTCGTAGGCGAGGAGGATGGCGACGATCGGGAGCCAATCGAGGACCAGCTGCGGAACCAGGCGCGGGTCGCGGCCGATCGAGACGCAGACGAGCGCACCGCAGACCCAGGCGATGACGAGCTCGCGCTGGACCGGGACCCCGTAGGTCGCGCTCCAGACCACCAGGACCGCCAGGTAGATCGCGAGCGCGCATCGCCGCACCGCCGCCCAGTGCTGGAACCGGAAACCCGCGACGCGCTCGACTCTGACCTCGGCGAACTCGGGCGTGCTCACATCTGAAACCTACGTGAACGTCAGGCGGGGCTCGGCTCTTCGGCGCCCTCCGCGGGCCCCGCCGGCGCCCGGGTCGCCTCCTCGGCGCGGCCGGCCGCGATGTCGGCCGAGATCTTCACCACCGCCGAGGTCAGCGGCGCCGCGAGGACGAGGCCGATCGTCCCGAACATCGCCCCCGCCGCGACGGTGACGATCAGGACCGCGAGCGGATGCAGCCCCAGCGCTGCGCCGTAGGCGACCGGTTGGACCAGCTGCTGGAAGATGCCGTTGGCGAGCAGGACGATCACCGCCAGGGCGATCGCCGTGTCGGGGCCGCTGGCGCCGAGCGCGATCAGCACCGCGAAGGCTCCGGCCGCCCAGGCCCCCAGGTACGGGATGTAGCCGCCGAGGAAGGTGACCGCGGCGATCGTCCCCGCCAGCGGCACCCCGAGGATCAGCGATCCGATTCCGACGATCAGCGCGCTCCAGGCGGCGACGATGGTGACGCCGAGGAAGTAGCCGCGCAGCGAGCTCGCGAGCCGGCCGAGCATTGCGTGGGCAAGCGGCTGCGGCAGGCCGACGTGGCGCTCGACCCAGCCGCCGATCGTCGGCGCGTCCTTGAGCAGGAAGAAGAGGCTGAGGGCGGTGAAGGAGAGGAAGACGGCGAGCGAGGCGAGCCTGTCGATCCCGACGGCGACGCCCTTGAGCAGCGCCTGAACGGCGCCGCTGACGGATGAGTCGGCGTGTTCCTTCGCGTCTTCGGCGGTGCCGGCTCCGACCCCGAGGTCCTCCGCGTAACCCTCGATCTTGTCCGAGGCCTGGTGGAGGTGGCCGCTCAGCGAGTCGGCCTCGGTGCTGATCCCCTTGAGGACGAGGAAGCTGGCAAGCACCCCGATCGCGATGATCGCGGCGAAGACGACGATCGAGCCCAGGCCCCGCGGCAGCCCCCGTTTCTTCAGCCAGTCGACGGCGGGGCCGAAGACGGCGGCGATGATCGCGGCCGTGATCACCGGCATCACGATCGTCTGGGTCAGCGCCAGCAGCCAAACCGCTCCCGCCAGCGCCGCGGCCACCCCGACCAACAGCCAGGCCGCGATCCCGAGGTTGCGGAGCCATTGCGGCGCCTGGAACAGCGTCGTGAACTCGCCCGGAACGACCTCGATCTCCTCGCCCTGCGAGGCCTTCCGGCGCTTCATGGTTGGAAGATATGCATCGGTGCGGACCAATTCGGACGAGGACCGGGTCACCTACGTCGGGCACGCGACGGTGCTGCTCGAGCTCGACGGCCTGCGCTTCCTCACCGACCCGGTGCTGCGCTCGAGGCTGCTGCACCTGCGCCGCCAGGTACCGGCCCACGATCGGGAATCGACCGCCGATCTCGACGCCGTCCTGATCTCCCACCTCCACCACGACCACGTCGACGTGCCCTCGCTGCGCGGGCTCGGCCGGGAGACCCGGGTGCTGGCGCCGCCGGGGGCCGGCAACTTCCTCCGCCGCCGCGGCTTCGTCGCGGTCACCGAGATGGCGCCGGGAGAGTCGCAGACGATCGACGGCGTCGAGGTCACCGCGGTCGAGGCCGAGCACGCCGGCGGGCGCGCCTGGCGCTCGGTCGGGTCGGAGGCGATCGGGTTCGTCCTCTCCGGCACCCGCCGGGCCTACTTCGCCGGCGACACCGACCTCTTCGACGGGATGTCCGACCTCGCCGGGGATCTCGACCTCGCGCTGCTGCCGGTCTGGGGCTGGGGGCCGACCCTCGGGCCGGGACACCTCGACCCCGAGCGCGCGGCCGAGGCGGCGGCGGCCCTCAAGCCGCGGATCGCGGTCCCGATCCACTGGGGGACGCTGTTCCCGGTCGGGCTCTCGCGAATCGGGCGGCGCCACCTGATCGCCCCGCCGCGCGAGTTCGAGCGCCGCTGCGCCGAGCTGGCGCCTCAGGTCGAGGTCCGGGTGCTCGACCCGGGCGAGGCGACCTCGCTCTCCGCGTAGGCGCCCTGGCCGAGCGCGGCGAGCCAGGAGCGGAAGATCCGGTGGACGCTCTCGGCGCCGACCACCTCCTCCTCCGGCCACGGCAGGTCGGCCGGGTGGACGACCAGCGGCCGGCTCTGCGTCCCCCCCATCCCGCCGTGCGAGCCGACCAGCTCCTCGAAGGCCGCGACCTCCTCGAAGTCCTCCCAGAAGGTGCTGTTCAGGACCAGGTCGGGACAGTGTGGGAAGGCGTCTGTGCGCCGGACGTGCGCCGCCGCATTGGGGCCGAACGGCGCCAGGGGGTCCTCGCCCTCGACCTCGCCCTCGTCGAGGAAGTTGGTCCCGCCGGCGCCGATCGCGATCGCGCCGCGGCGCTCCGAGCGGACGAGGACGAACCCGATGCCGGGGTGCTCCCGCAGCGCCGGCAGCAGGCGCGGGTGCATCGCCTCGATCTGCTCGAGCGTGACCCGGCCCGCTACCCGCGGAAAGCTGATCAGCCCTAGGCAGCCCGACGCCATTACCGAGAGCTCGGGGACCTCACCGCCGCTGCCATGCGCCTCCTCGATGTCCTGGCGGACGTCGGCGTCGAGCGCCACGGCGCCGTCGGCGACGCGGCCGCGGGTCACCGTTCGGACGGTGCGCCCGGCGACCGTGTCGTCGCGGGCGAACTCGGTCAGGCCCGCGCTCATATAGCCGAGGGCATCGTCTCCGCCCTCGGTCACCGCGATCATGCTCTCGGCGTCGCAGGCGACGCGGACCAGGTCCTCGAGCGTTTCGCCGTAGCGGTCGAGGAAGGTTTCGCCCTGCGACTGGCCGTGGTCGGAGAGGACGACCAGCCGGTAGGGGCGCGCGGCATCGCGAGCGGCGACCTCGATCCTGGCGATCTGCCGGTCGAGGTCGCGGAGGACGGCGAGAGCATCGTGGCGTTCGATCCCGGAATGGTGGGCGACCTCGTCGTAGGCGAGGAACGTCGTGTAGATGACGGGTCGGCCGGCGAGGATGTCGCCGACGACCGTCGCGACCTGGAGGTCGCGCTGGACCACCGTCGCCCAGGCCCTGACCAGCGCGTAGCTGCGCGGCCGGGCGATCCTCGGCCGGACGTCGTCGCGCACCTGGGCGCGCGCCGCCCGTCGCTCGCGGGCGATGTCGGCGAGCGCCAGCGCGAAGGTGCGGGCAACCGCGTAGGGGCGGGCGAAGTAGGCGGCATAGTCGCGCCCGATCGGCCGCCGCCGGGTCAGCGCGGTGCTCATCGTCAGCATCGAGTGCGGGGCGTCGCCGGAGAGGATGTTCGCGCGGCTTGCGCCGTCGGCGTGCAGCAGGCCACGCCCGTCGGAGTGGCGGCGCTCGAGCTCCTCGGCGTCGCGGGGGTGGTTAGTCACGATCGCGCGGTCGCGATCCTTCTCCCACCAGCGGAAGGCGGGCATGTCGTCGTTGTCGCCGTGAAGGAGGCCGGCCTGGCAGGCGCCGGTCTGCGATGACCAGTCGGTCTCCCAGCGCTCGAGCCGGTGCGAGCCGCTCCGCAGCCAGTGGCCGATGTGGGGGGCGTTGCCGTCGATCACCGCGCGCCGCAGCACCTCGTGGGCAAGGCCGTCGATCTCGAGGAAGACGATGCCCGGAGTCTCGCTGTCGGTCGTCGCCCGCCGCCCCCTCACCTGGCGTGCGACGACGTTGCGGTACCAGGTGTCGTCCTCGTCGATCGCCAGCAGCGAGTAGAAGATCGCGGTCAGGGCGCTGATCCCGATCGTGATCACGATCCCGTCGACGACGTTGTCGACGTGGGCGCCGGGGATCAGGTTGATCGCGAACGTGACGAGGATCGCGTTCAGCAGCAGCGCTGCGATCCCGAGGGTGAGGACGGTGAGGGGCAGCGCGACCCGGGCCAGCAGCGGCCAGACCAGGGCGTTGAGGACGCCGATCACGATCGCGGCACCGAGCGCGGCCCAGCCATCGTCGAGGGTGAATCCCGGCAGCAGGGCGGCGAGCAGGATCAGGGCGGCGGCGTCGAGCACGAGCACCATCAGCCCTCGCCAGATCATCCGCGCGATCGTCATGGCACCAGCTCCCGGACGAGCGCGGCCGCCGGCCTGACGTCGTCGATGCGGGCCACCGTCTGGCCCGCGTACAGCGCCCCGGCCTCGACCAGGGACTCCGGGCCGTCGTCGGTCGGCCCCGCCGGCGAGAGGATCCTGCTTCCCGGACGCTGAGCGCGGACCATCCGCGCCAGCGCCGACTCGGGCACATAGCGGGCGCCAGGCGCGAGGAGGTGGTTGACGGCGCGGTTGATCGCCGGTGCGCGCCCGTCGGTCCCAAGCCACCGGGCCGTCGCCGCGTTCGCCACGACCCGGTGCGGCGCCGGCCAGCCGGCACCGAACAGCTCTGTGAGCAGGGTCTCCCGGGCGGCGAGGAGACGATCGCGATAGCCGGGGTGCGCGCGGCTCTCCTCGGAGAGGAGGAAGCGGGTCCCGGCGAGCGCGCCGCTCGCTCCCGCCTCCAGCGCCCGGGCCACGTCCGCCCGGGCGGCGACACCGCCGGCCAGCAGCAGCGGATAGTCGCGCGGCAGGGCCGCGGCGGCCCTGCCGAGGAGCTCGAGGGCCGGCAGCGTCCCGCGAACGTGGCCGCCTGCCTCGACCCCCTGGACGATCACCGCGTCGGCCCCGGCCGCCTCGGCTGCGCGGGCCTCGCTCACCGATCCGCATTGATGAATCCAGGCCCCGAGCGTCCTCCGACGTGGGCGCCCCCAGAAGGTGACGACCGCGTCGGCGCCGGCGGCGGCCTCGAACCAGTCGCGGCGCGCGAATGGGAGCAGGACGTTCACCGCGAGCGGCCGCGAGGTCAGAGCGCGGGCCGCGGCCAGCTCGCGCCGGATCGCGGCGGCGCCGTTGACGGCGATCGTCCCCAGCCCCCCTGCCTCGGAGACCGCGACCGCCAGCTCGTGGCGGCTGATCCCGCCCCCCATGCCCGCCTGGACGACCGGGATTTCGACGCCGAGGCGCTCGAGCAGCGACACGTCCCCAGTCTAGGCTCACGCGGTGCGGATCCGGCGCAATTCCATGCTCGCCGTCGTCGCCCTCGAGGCGTCCCTGCTGCTGATCGGCGCGCCCCCGGCGGCCGCCGACCGGCGGACCGTGATCGGACACTCGGTCGACGGCAGGGCGATCGTCGAGTCGATCGACCGGGCCCCGCGGGCCAGGCTGCGGATTCTGGTCTTCGGCTGCATCCACGGCAACGAGACAGCGGGGATGCGCGTCGCGCGGAGGCTGATCGCCGCCCCCGCGCCGCCGCGAGCCGAGCTCGACGTCGTTCCCACCCTCAACCCCGATGGTGTCGCGCGGGACACCCGCGGCAACGCCCGCGGGGTCGACCTCAACCGCAATTTTCCGTTCCGGTGGAGGCCGCTCGGCGGGGGGGAATACTCCGGTCCGCGCCCGCTCTCCGAGCCCGAGTCGCGCGCCGCCCGGAACCTGATCCGGCGCACCCGACCCGAGATCACGATCTGGTTCCACCAGCCCTTCGGCCTCGTCGACCGCTCCGGCGGCGACACCGCGATCGAGCGCCGCTATGCGGAGCTCGTCGGGCTGCCGCTGGTCGGCCTCCGCCGCTATCCGGGGAGCGCCAGCTCCTGGCAGGACCACGCGATCGCCGGCAGCACCGCGTTCGTGGTCGAGCTGCCGCTGCAGGTCTCGGCGCGGCTCGTGAGCCGCGCCGCCAGGGCGACCCTGACCCTCGCGGCCGAGTACGCGGGCGGGGAAGTCGGTGGCGCGACCCCGACCGGTCGAGGAGACTGAACCCGAATGGGGCAGCTGCGTGCCTCCCTGGGGTCGATGGTCGCCGTCCTCGGCAACCCCGATCTTTCGAGGCTGATCTACGGCTGGGCCGGGGTCACGGTGGCGACCTGGACCTTCGGCATCGCCCTCGCCGTCTTCGCGTTCGACCAGGGCGGCGCGACCGCGGTCGGAGTCGCGGCGATCTTCCGGCTGCTGCCCGGGGCCGTCTCCTCGCCGTTCGCCGGGCTGCTCGGCGACAAACACTCGCGCCGCCATCTCCTGATCCTCAGCTCCTCCCTCTGCGGGGTCGCGATCGGCATCGCCGCGATCGCGGTCGCTGCCGGAGCCCCGAGCTGGACCGTCTACGGGTGCGCCGGCCTCTTCTCGGTCGTCGCCTCCGCCTACATCCCGGCTGAGGGGGCGCTCTTCCCGCTCGCCGCGCGAACCCCGCAGGAGCTCTCGGCGGCCAACGTCGCCCACAGCCAGGCCGACAACCTCGGCTTCCTCGTCGCCGCGCTCGCCTCGGGGGCGCTGCTCGCTCTGACCGACGTCAAGACGACGTTCGCCGTCGCCGCGGTCGCCGCGTTCCTCAGCGCCGCCCTCCTCGCGACCGTCCGTCGCGACACCCGCCCGACCTACGAGGACGATGGCGGCAGCGCCGGGGTGCTGCACGAAACGGCGGTCGGCCTGCGCGAGTTGATGCGCGACCCACGGATGCGGCTGGTCGGCGTCGCGATCACGGCCCTGGTCCTGATCGAGGGAGCCGCCGACGTGATGGTCGTCGTCGTCGCGCTCGAACTGCTCGGCCTCGGCGAAGGAAGCGTCGGCTGGCTGAACGCGGCCTGGGCCGTCGGCGCCCTGGTCGCCGGCGTCGGCCTCGGGATCCTCGTCCACCGCGGCAATCTCGCCGGCGGGCTCGCGATCGGCTGCCTGGTCACCGGCGGCGGCTTCGCCCTGCCGGGAATCTGGCCGATCGTCGCCGCCGCCTACCTCTCCTACTTCATGATCGGGTTCGGCTACGCCTGCGTCGAGGTGGCATCCCGGACCCTGCTCCTCCGCCTCGGCTCGGACGAGTCGCTGGCCCGGGTGATCGCGTTCCTCGAGACCAGCCGGCTCGCTGCGACCTCCCTGGGGGCGTTCCTCGCGCCGATCCTGATCGCGCTGGTCGGGGCGCGTGGGGCGCTGATCGCCTTCGGCGCCCTGCTGCCGGCGATCGCCCTGCTGCGCTGGCGGGCGCTGCACGAGCTCGAAATCGGCGGGCCGGTGCCCGAGCGCCACTTCAATCTCCTGCGCGGCAGCGCGATCTTCGCCCCGCTTCCCGTCCACACGCTCGAGTGGCTCTGCCGGTCGCTGGTCGAGGTCGACGCCGGCGCCGGCGAGGAGGTGGTATCCCAGGGCGAGGAGGGCGACTGCTTCTTCCTGATCGACGAGGGCGAGGTCGAGGTGATCGAGGACGGGGTCTTCAAGCGCCAGCTGGTCGCCGGCGACGGCTTCGGCGAGATCGCGCTGCTCCGGGACGTCCCCCGCACGGCGACCGTACGGGCAACCCGCCCGGGGCGCCTGCTCGCGCTCGACCGGGATGCCTTCATCGAGGCGGTGACCGGCCACCGGCGCAGCCGGCAGAGCGCCGAGGCGGTTGCCGCGGCATGGCTCGTCCCGCCCTAGGCGAAACTCTGCCGAAGCGCGCGGTTTTCGGGCTTCAGAGCGATTGCCGACGTCGATCGAAGGAGGCACGATCGCCTTGAAGAGACGCAGTGCCCCGGTCCTCGCCGCGCTCGTGGCGGCGCTGGCGGCCTGCGCATTCGCCGCTCAGGCGACGCCGGCCTCGGCCCTGCAGTGGAACGTGACGACGCTGCCGGAAGAATCGACAGCGCTCTACGGTGCCTCCTGCCCCTCCCCCACCGTCTGCGTGGTGGTCGGCAGCAACGGCGCCCTGGCCAGCTCGACCAACCCGACGGCCGGCGCCGGGGCCTGGGTCGTGACCCACTTCAACGGCGCCGAAGAAGTGCACCCGAGCGACCCCAGGGTCTACTACTCCGGCGCCCAGGTGCGGGGCGTCTCCTGCCCGACAACCGAATTCTGCGCGGCGATGAGCCGGCAGGGCTACATCTACGCCTCGACCAACCCCGCCGGCGGCGCCCCGGCGTGGTCGGCGATCGCGCTGCAGGCCGAGAAAAAGCCGCGGATCCACGCCTACGGCGTCTCCTGCCCCTCGATCTCGCTCTGCGTCGGCGTCGCCTCGGGCGGCAAGATCATCACCTCGACCAACCCGGCCGGGCCGACGGTTTGGAACGTGACCGAACTCGGCCTGCCGCTGGAACTGACCGGCGTCTCCTGCCCGACCGAATCGCTCTGCGTCGCGGTCAGCAGCGACGGCAGCATCATCAGCACCACGGACCCCGCCGGGGGCGCGCCGACCTGGGTCGCGGCGGCGCCGGTCGGCGGCTTCGGCGTCCTCGACGGCGTCTCCTGTTCCTCGCCGGAGCTCTGCGTCACCGGCAACGACAGCGACCTCTTCGTCAGCACAAACCCGACCGGACCGGCCTCGGCCTGGACGGCGACGCCGGACCTGACACCGCTGCAGACGATGGCCTTCTCCTGCCCCACCGACGCCGCCTGCGCAGCGGTCAACAACAACGCCGACATCATCACCTCCACCGACCCGACCGGAGGCGCCGGCGCCTGGTCGTTCACCAACGCGATCCCGATACCGCCGAACGGGATGTTCGGGATCTCCTGCCCGACCACGGCTTTCTGCCTCGCCGGCGGAGCCCGCGGCCAGATAATCACCTCGACAAGCCCGTTCGAAGGGACCGGATCCGCGAACCTGAAGACGCGCAAGGGCCACCGGCGCCACACGGTGAAGATCACCCGCCATCCGAAGCGGGTCACGAGGATCGGCGGGGGCATCGCCCGGGTCCGGTTCCGGTTCCGGGCGATCGGCCAGGCCCACGGCTTCCTCTGCAAGCTCGACGGCCGAAGCTATTCCCGCTGCCGATCGCCGAAGCGCTACAGGGTCGGGATCGGGCGGCACGCTTTCCGGGTCAAGGCGGAGGACCCGGGGGGGATCGACCAGACGGCAACCGTCTTCCGCTTCAGGGTGGCCCACCGCCGCTGAGCCCGAAATTGCGAAGGCCCCCCAAGGTCATCGGAGAGCCTTCGTCGACCAAACTCGAACCGGAGTCAGTCGTCCTTGTCGACGATCGTCAGGCCCCGCCCCGACGGCTCGGCAATAGCCGGGAGCCACCGGTCCTAGGCGGCGTCGAGGGAGAAGCGGCCGCCGGCGACGATCACCGCGGCCCCGGCGACCTCGACCCGCTCGACGGCCTCCGGCCTCCCATCAGCCCGCGCATACAGGATCGAGGGCCGGCCGAGCTCCGCGCCCTGGCGGATCTCGATCTCCTCGCCGAACGGGACCCGTCCGTGGCGGCAGAGGTGGATCGCCAGCGGCCCGGCGGCCGAGCCGGTCGCCGGGTCCTCGGGGACCCCGTCGGCGGGGGCGAACATCCGGGTCTTCCAGCGGCCACCCGAGCCGGCAAAACAGTTGGCGCCGATCTCACCGATCTCCGTCAGCGCCGCCATGTCGGGCCGCAGCGCGGCGACCGCCTCCTCGCTCCCGAGCTCGACGTAGACGTGGAGCGGGCCGTTCGCGTAGGCCTCGACCGGCAGCCCCGAGCGCTCGACCCCGAGCGCCGCCAGCAACTCGGCCTCGCGCTCGAACGGCGCCCAGGTGGGAACCGCCTGCCGCATCCGCCCGAATACGACTCTCCCGCCGTCGCGCTCGAGCTCGACCGGCACGATTCCGACGCCGGTCTCGAGCCGCACCGCCGGGAGACCGAGCGCCGTCGCGACCGCGAATGCGGTGCCGAGGGTCGGATGGCCGGCGAAGGGAAGCTCGCTGAGCGGGGTGAAGATCCTGACCCTGGCGTCACCCCCCTGCTCGGCCGGGATGACGAACACCGTCTCCGAGAGGTTCATCTCGCGGGCTAGCTTCTGCATCCCCTCCGCGTCGAGCCCGCGCCCGTCGGCGAAGACCGCGAGCTGGTTGCCCTCGAGCGGCGTGTTCGTGAAGACGTCGAGCAGCGCGTAGGCGAGCTCCCGCTCCCGGGGCTGGACGCCCGCGACGTCCTCGGCGAGGGATCCAGCCAACCGGTCGAACTCGGCGCTCATCGCCGCGAACCTATCGCCCGGGCCTACTCGGCGCGGAGCCTGAAGCCGGAGACTTCGGAGAAGCGCTCGTGCGGAAACGACGCATAGAGCGCCTCCGCCTCCTCGTAGGCGAGCAGGTCGACCCGCACGGCGCCGGAACGGGCGATGACCTCGGCGACCAGGCGCCGTCCGATGCCGGCTCTCCGCGCCCCGGGATCGACCAGAAGCAGAGACAGGAACGCCTGGAAGGCCCCGTCCGTGAGCGCATGGGCGAAGCCGACGAGCTCTCCACCGCGAAGGGCGACCAGGGCGATGGCGCCCGGCCCCTCGAGTGCACGGGCGGCACGGTCGGGGTCGGAGGAGAAGGCCTCGAAGGCCTCCGCCTCCTCGCAGAGCGCGATGACCGCGTCGAGGTGGCGACGCTCGTAGGGGACGATCTCCACCATCACCCGACCGCTAGCCGATCAGCCCTTCGAGGGCGCGCCTGACAACCTCGCCCCGGGTGCGGCCGGGGTGGTCGGCGGCAATGAAGTGGTTTCCGATCCAGAGCGACATCGCGAGAATGCAGCGCGTCTCGACCTCGTCGGCATCCTCCTCGCCGCCCTCGATCGCGCCGAACAACGATCGCATGTAGTCCATCCGGCGGTTGTCGACGCGCCGCAGGCGGGCGGCGACGGTGCGGTCGCGGCGTGACCAATCGCGGATCGCGAGCTCCGTCCGCAGCGGCACGTGGCCGGCGATCGCGAACAACCGCCGCAGCTTCTCGCGGGCGTCGCCGCCGCCCGCCTCGACCCGCTCGATCACGTCGTCGACGTTGGCCCGCTCCCAGCTGTCGAGCATGCTCTCGAGCAGCGCGGGCCGGTCGTCGAACTGCCAGTAGAAGCCGCCCTTGGAGACGCCGAGGGCCTGTGCCAGCGGCTCGATCCTGACGGCCTCGGGCCCGCCCTCGGCCAGCGCTCGCAGGCCCTCTTCGATCCATCGGTCGGGCGGGGTGCGTGTCAGCGCCATCGTCGTCCATACGCTACCGTATGGATATGACGACCTCGCGGCTTCCCCGTAGCGCCCACACCTCGCGTCCCTGGCGGATCCACGAGTTCACCCCCGACTTCCACGTCGAGGACGTCTGGGCCCTCCCCACTCCGGGCGGCAGGGACGACTTCCCGGCCCTGGTCCATGGCGCGATCGCATTCGACACCGCCGAAAGCTCCTCGCGGACGGTGCGGGGCCTGTTCGCGCTGCGCTGGAAGCTCGGTGAGATCTTCGGCTGGGACGGCGACGACTCCGGCCTCGGCAGGCGGGTTCCGACGCTCAGCGAGAGGCTGCCGCGCGAGCTGCGCGAGACGGCACCGGACCCGCATCCCTCCCTCCCGTTCACGCCGCTCTACCTGCTCGAGGACGAGTACGCGGCCGAGCTCGCCAACCGGACGGTGCACGGCGTCCTCCACCTGAGCTGGGTTCCGACCCCCGATGGCGGCTACCGTGGCCAGATGGCGGTGCTTGTCAAGCGGAACGGTCTCTTCGGCGCCGCCTACATGGGCGCGATCACCCCGTTCCGTTACCTGATCGTCTACCCGACGATGATCCGGGAGATCGAGCGCGAGTGGCCGAATCGCCTGGCCCAGCTGCGAAACCCTGGCTAGTCCTCTACGACTCCGACTGCGGCTTCTGCATGTGGCTGCTTGCGGGGTTGCTGCGTTGGGATCGCGACGGGCGGCTGCGCCCGGTCCCGCTCCAGGGCGCCGAGGCCGACGAACGCCTCGCCGACCTCGAACCCGCTGAGCGGATGGCCTCCTGGCACCTGATCTCCCCCGACGGCGGGCGCAGCTCGGCGGGCGCCGCGATCGCGCCGCTCCTCAGGCTGCTGCCGCGCGGCGGCGCCCCGGCCGCCGCGGCCGCGCGCTTCCCACGCCTCACCGAACGCGCCTACCGCTGGGTCGCCGAGAACCGCTCCGGGCTGTCGCGGTGGGTGCCGAAGGGCTCCAAGGACCGGGCGCGGGCGCGGGTCGGCTCGGCGACGGGCTCTTCCCAATCCTGACCGTCTTCGATCCGTTCGAGCCAGCGCAGCAGCAGGAGCAGCCCGGCCAGGAGAACCATGATCCCGACGACGACCAGGAACCAGAGCTGCGCCACATCGCTTCCCGCCCCGATCGTGTGCGCCACGGCGAGCAGCCAGAAGAGCGCGACCAGCCTGTGGACCCGCCGCCAGCGTGCGGCGCCGATCCGATCCCGGCAGTAGTAGGTGAGGCCGAGCGCCGCAAGGCCGTAGCCGGCGACGATCCCGGTCCCGGTCCAGAGCGGGCGGTAGGTGCCGGCGAACGGAATCGCGATCCCTCCCAGGCCCGGATGGAAGAACGAGTCGCCGAGCAGCGCGGCGCCGTGGAGCCCCACCAGCGCGAGGGTGGTGAGCGAGAGCGCCTCGTGAAGGGCGCGAAAGTCGCGCTTGCTCGAGCTCTTTCGCCGGGAGCTCATCATCAGCCCGAGCGCGACGCTCGCGCTCGAGGAGAGCAGCGCCGCGCTCCCGGCGGCACGGCTCGTGATCCAGAACAGATGCGGCCCGACGTTCATCGGGCGAGCATCCCGTCCCTGCCGGGCCGCGCGGCCACGATGTCCACCGAGCCGTCGTCGCGGACCAGCACCCCGCCGTAGGGCAGCCGCCGGCGGCCAAGCTCGGGGCCGGAGAGGAGGGCGAACTTGGAGTAGACCTCTGCAAGGAACGCCGTCGGGGCCAGGGCCGTCGCCTGGATCACCCCGGTGAAGGCCGGCTCACCCGTAGCGGGGTCGAGCAGGTGATGGGCCAATGCGCCGTCTGCGCCCGCCCAGGAGCGGCGGGCGATCCCGCTCGTCGCGATTCCAC
>DASXBC010000123.1:0-1752 GCA_036406355.1 Solirubrobacterales bacterium
TCGTCGACGGCTGGCTCCACACCGGCGACCTCGGCTCGATCGACGAGGACGGGTTCTTCAGGATCACCGGCCGCAAAAAGGACATCATCATCACCGCCGGCGGCAAGAACATCACGCCGGCGAACCTCGAGAACGAGATCAAGCAGCACCCACTGGTCTCCCAGTGCGTGGTCGTCGGCGATCGCCAGCCCTACCTGGTGGCGCTGATCACCCTCGACCCCGAAGAAGCGGTCGCCTACGCCAAGGAGCACGGACTCCCGGAGGACCCCGAGCAGCTCAGCTCGAACCCCGAGATCCGCAGGTCGATCGAAGACCACGTCGACGCGATCAACGAGAAGTTCGCCCGCGTCGAGCAGATCAAGAAGATCGCGATCCTCCCGCGCGACCTATCCCAGGAGGGCGGCGAGCTGACCCCGACCCTGAAGGTCAAGCGGGCGGTCGTCGCCCAGAAGCACGCCCCGGAAATCGAGA
Organism: Solirubrobacterales bacterium; assembly: GCA_036406355.1. Classification (GTDB taxonomy): domain Bacteria; phylum Actinomycetota; class Thermoleophilia; order Solirubrobacterales; family 70-9; genus VRUE01. The sequence goes on from DASXBC010000123.1 coordinate 472, forward strand.
AGCTCTACGCGAGCTGAAGCGTCGCGAGGAGGGCTGGCCTCCCTCGCCCACAGCCACCGGCGCCGTAGGTCTAGGCCTCGCCAGACTGGCGGAGGAGGGCCGAGGTCGTCTGCTCGAGCACGCGCCGCCAGGCCGAGGTCTGCTCCGGCTCCTCCTCGGCGGCGCGGTCGACCACCCGCTGGACGCGGCGCCCCGAGATCTCGAGGCCGTGACGCTCGGCGATCTCGCTGTAGCGGTCGTAGTCCTGGGCGAGGGTGGCGGTCACCGACTCGAAGCCATGCTTGCCGATCTGCAGACGCCGCGAGTAGTCCATGATCGGCGTCCCGAACATCAGCTCGTCGTTGGGCTCGGGCTCGATCAGGACGATGTCGACTCCGGGGTATTTCTCCTCCCAGTGGGCGACGGCCTCGTGCAGCCGCGCGTGGGCGATCAGGCGGAAGGTCTGGCTCGCGATCGCCGGCATGCCCATGTCCGCCACCCGCCGCGCCCGGCTGCCGAGCATCGTCGGGATCGTCTTCTCGAAGTCGTTGACGTAGGGGACGAGCGGGTTGACGACGACGATGAACTTGGCGCCCCGTTCGACCGCGATGTCGACATTGGTCGTCGAGCGGATCCCGCCGTCGAGCAGGTGACGCCCCTTGAGCTCGACCGGCTTGTAGAGGATCGGGATCGCGGTCGAGCACTGGACCGCTTTTGAGATCGGGACGTCGGCCCAGCCGTCGTCGCCGAACACGATCCGCTCGCAGGTGTCGAGGTCGGTGGCGGTGATGTAGAGCTCGGGGTCGAGGAGGCGGAAGTCGTTGGTGCGGCCGGATTCGCCGAGGACGCCATCGATGTAGTCGGAGATGCCGCGGCCCGAATAGATTCCGGAGGGCAGGGCCTCGGCGAGGCCGACGCCGATGTCGATCGCCGAGAAGTCGCCCATCTTCAGAAGGTTGCGGAGCAACTCAACCGAGCGCAGCGGCAGGGTCGCGGCTTTTTCGACAAACCCGAGGTAATTCGGCTTCAGGACCTTGCTGAGATCGAGGTCGTCGAGATCGGAGGGGACCCGCTCGTTGATCACCTGCATCATTTCGTCGGGGGTGACGCCGTTGGCGAGCATCCCGGCGACGAACGAGCCGGCGCTCGTGCCGACGTAGACGTCGAAGTTGTTGACGGTGCTGTTGACCGCGAGTAGGTCGAGGGCCCGCAGCGCGCCGATCTCATAGACGCCGCCCGTCATCCCGCCACCGCCGAGGACCAGCGCGGTCTTCGACGGGCGCTTGCGGCTGCGGCGACGAC
>DASXBC010000124.1:0-4057 GCA_036406355.1 Solirubrobacterales bacterium
CGAGGGCCGGCCAGCCGGCGTGATCGCCAACAACTCCGTGCACCAGGCCGGTGTCGTGACCGGTGAGGCCGCCGACAAGGCCACGCGCTTCATGCAGCTCTGCGACGCCTTCGGGCTGCCGGTCATCTCGCTGATCGACACCCCCGGCTACATGGTCGGCCCCGAGGCCGAGCGGGATGCCGTCGTCCGCCACTGCTGCCGGATGCTGATCGCCGGCGCCGCGCTGACGGTGCCCACCGTCGCCGTCATCCTGCGCCGCGGTTACGGCCTGGGCGCCCAGGCGATGGCGTTCGGCAGCCTGCACGAGCCGCTATTGACCGCCGCGTGGCCGGACGCGACGCTCGGCCCGATGGGGCTCGAGGGCGCGGTTCGGCTCGCCATGCGCAAGGACCTCGAGGCGATCGAGGACGAGGGCGAGCGCGAGCAGCGCGTGCGTGACCTCACCGCCCAGATGTACGAGAACGCCGCGGCGCTCAACGCCGCTCAGATCTTCGAGATCGACGACGTCATCGACCCGGCCGACACGCGAGCGACGATCGCCCGCACCCTCGCAGCGGCCGGGACCACACAGCCGAGCGGCCGCCCGGTCGACGCGTGGTGAAGCACGGCTTCGCCACATTCGGCGGCCACAAAAACCGCCGCCGGATCTACCAGCGGCTGGTGATGACCTTCTTGCGCGTGTAGAACTCGACCGCGTCGGGGCCGTTCGCGTGCAGGTCGCCGTCGATCGAGTCCTTCCAGCCCGAGAACGGGAACCAGGCGACCGGCGCCGGCACCCCGATGTTGACGCCGAGCATGCCCGCCTCGATGCCCCAGCGGTAGGCGCGTGCGGCCGCGCCCGAGGTGGTGAAGATCGAGCCGGCGTTGCCGTAGCGCGAGGCGTTTGCGAACTCGATCGCGGCCTCGAGGTCCGGCGCGGAGACGATGGCCAGCACGGGACCGAATATCTCCTCCCTGGCGAGTTCGGACTCCGGGTCGGCGACCTCGACGAGCGTGGGGCCGAGCATCGAGCCGGCCTCGCCGCCGCCGATGCGGCCGTCGAGCAGCACCGTCGCGCCGTCGGACTCGGCGTTCGCCACCGCCGCCTCGGCGCGTTCGCGCGCCTCGGGGGCGACCATCGGGCAGACGTCCGTCCCCGGATCGGCGCCGGAGCCGGTCGAGAGCCCCTCCGCCGCGGCCCGGAGTGCCTCGCGCACCTCGGCCTGGCGGGTCTCGTCGCCCGCGATCACGCAGACCGAACCGGCCAGGCAGCGCTGCCCGGCCGCGCCGAAGGCCGAGCCCATGATCGCGGGCATCGCGCTCTCCAGATCGGCGTCCTCGGCGACGATCATCGAGTTCTTGGCGCCGCCCAGGGCCTGGACTCGCTTGCCGGTCTCGGCCGAGCGGGTCGCGACCAGGCGGGCGGTGCTGGCCTGCCCGACGAAGGAGACCGCATCGACGCCCTCGTGTTCGAGGATCCCCTCGACCGCCTCGCGACCGCCGTGGATGAGGTTGACGATGCCGGGCGGGAAGATCTCCTCCTCGTCGATCAGCTCGCACATCCGCGCCGACGGCCTCGGGTCCCGCTCGGACGGCTTCAGGATGAAGGCGTTGCCGCAGGCGACCGCGTAGGGGAGGAACCAGAGCGGGATCATCGCCGGGAAGTTGAAGGGGGTGATCGCGGCCACCACGCCCACCGGCTGGCGGATCATCTCGACGTCGAGGCGGGTGGCGACGCCCTCCAGCGTCTCGCCCTTGAGCAGGTGCGGGATCGCGGCGGCGGACTCGACGGACTCGATCCCGCGGCCGACCTCGCCGTCCGCGTCAGCCAGCGTCTTGCCCATGTCGGCGGTAACCAGCGCCGTGATCTCCTGCCGGTTCCGGACGAGCGCGTCGCGGAACGCCAGCAGGTGGCGGGCGCGATCCTGCGGCGAGACCTCGCGCCAGGCGGGCTGGGCGGCGCGCGCTGCCTGGACGGCGGCGTCGACGTCGGCCGCGCTCGAGAGCGGCACGCGCGCGGCGAGCTCGCCGGTCGCGGGATCGCGATCGTCGAGCGCCTCGCTGGTAGCGGCGTCGCGCCACTGTCCGGCGATGTAGTTCTGAAGCGTCCGTGCCTCAGCCGCGGTGGCCATGAGCTCAGACTAGCGCCGGGCCTGTCGCCGACGGGCTCGGTGGCGCTTGAACTGGCCCGGTTCTGCCTCCTCGTCCAATACCTGTTCGATCGTCCTGCCAGTCAGGACTGACTCGGGCTGGGACGAGGTCGGGCGGCGCCGGGCGTCGGCGCCCTCGTCGCGCTTCTTGATCAGCAGCCACTTCTCGCGATCCGAGGGCGGGCCGGTGCGAACCAGGGCGTACGCGCCCTTGATCTTCTCGCCGAGCATGAAGAGCTTCACGTCGCCCTTCTTGATCGCCTCCGCCAAATCCATCGGCTCACCTCCGCGAGTCTCGGAGATGTTCTGGAAGACGCCGCGGTCCCAGACGATCATCGGACCCGCGCCGTACTGACCCTCCGCGATCACGCCCTCCCATTCCAGGTACTCCATCGGGTGGTCCTCCGTCCGCATCGCCAGCCGCTTGTCCCGCGGATCGAGCGAGGGTCCCTTCGGCACCGCCCAGGAGGCGAGCACGCCATCCACCTCGAGCCGCAGGTCGTAGTGCTCCGAGGTCGCCGAGTGCTTCTGGAACGCGAAGCGGGGGTGGCTGCGCTTCGCCTTTCCCTTCCGCTTCCCCTTTTGCTTGCCGCTCGGCTCCCCGGTCTTCGAGAAATCGCGCTTGCGCGCGTACTCGGCGAGCGATCCCTGCGACTTCGCCTTCTCCTTGGTCGCCATCAGACCGCCACCTCCAGCTCGCCGATCGAGTCCGCGAGTGCTCCCCGGAGGCCGTCGAGGCCCGAGATCGCCTCCGGATCCGAGCAGAGGCCGAAGGCGAGCTCGCCGCCGAGCGAGATGATGGAGACGCGCAGGGCGTGCCGGTCGGCCGGCTCGGCGAACGAGCTGAACTCCTCCACCGCGTGGCCGAGGATCAGGGGCCTCTGCCTCGGCCCGGGCACGTTCGAGACGGAGAGGGCGAACTCGCGAGGCCCGGAGGTGATCCTGGTGACTCCGCGGTAGAGCGGCCGGAACCGGCCGAGGGCGTGGAAGAAGGCGTAGAGCGTGTCGGCGTCGTGGTCGAGCTTGCGCTCGCTCGTCTCGGTGTTGATCATCGCCAGCCGGGTGGCGGGGTCCGGCTCGGAGAGGGGCAGATCGAGGTTCATGAAGGAGTCGCGGTTGCCGAGCTGGCCGGCGTCCTCCTCGCGCGCGTGCAGGCAGACGGGGCACTGGACGCGCAGGTCGGAGGCGATCCCGCCGGCCTGTGGCAGCCAGCGGCGAAGGCCGCCCGCCACGACCGCGAGGACAACGTCGTTCACGGTGACGTGCTCGGGCGCTCCCTGCTCGATCCGCTTCAGCCGCTCGAGCGGGAAGCTGCTCCAGGCGACCTCGCGCGCCGGGCCGATGTGCTGGTCGAGCGTGGTGTCCCGACCCGGGCGGAGCTCCCGCCAGAGAGCCGTCGGGAGGCGCACCAGGATTCGCGCCTCGCGCGCGTCGCTCGCCGGTGGCGGGGAGGAGCTCGCCGGACCGGCGGGTCGGGCCGCGGCGGGAGCGGGCTCGGCCGGCTTGCGGGTCGGGTGCGCCGCCGCCTCGCCGTCCACGTCCCAGAGCAGCCCGGCGATCATCCGGATCGCGCTCACCCCGTCGGCCATCGCGTGATGGATGCGCCCGACCAATGCCATCCGGTCGCCGGTCAGCGGCAGGGCGTCGAGGCGCCACAGCGGGCGCGTGTGATCGAGGCGCTCGGAGAGCAGGTCGCCGACGGCGCGCCGCAGCTCCTCGCTCGAGAGCGGATCCGCGTGCCCCGGCTCGGCGATGTGCCAGGTGAGATCGACCTCCGGCGCCTCCACCCAGGCCGGCCGGCCGATCCCGAGCCGCGGCTCCTCGACTCGCTGGCCGAGTCTCGGGAACCCCTCCATCCGCTCTGCGACCTGATCGCGGAGCGCGTCCACCGACAGCGGGCGCCCGTCGGAGCCGGGCGCGACGATCAG
>DASXBC010000125.1:0-6402 GCA_036406355.1 Solirubrobacterales bacterium
CCCGCCCTCGAAACCGGAGAGGGTGATGATGTCGGCGCCGGCCTTGGCGATCCCGAGGCCGATCGTGCCGATGTTCGGCACCACCGGGACCTTGACCGAGACCCGGACGTCGGGGTTCACGGTCTTGAGCTCGTCGATCAGCTCCGCGAGGTCCTCGATCGAGTAGAGGTCGTGGTTGTTCGACGGCGAGATCAGGTCGGTGCCCGGCGACGCGTTTCGGGCCGCCGCGACCTTCTCGGAGACCTTCTTGCCGGGCAGGTGGCCGCCCTCGCCGGGCTTCGCCCCCTGGCCGATCTTGATCTCGGCAACGTAGGAGGAATTGATCATCTCGGCCGAGACGCCGAACCGCCCCGAGGCGACCTGCTGCCCGCGCCACTTGCGGTACTGGCCGTACATGTCGCGGATCTCGCCGCCCTCGCCGTTGACGCAGAGGATGTTGATCGCCTTCGCGGCCTCGGCGTAGGCGCGGAAGGCGGGCTCGGACTGCGAGCCGAAGCTCATCGACGAGATCACCACCGGGTAGTCGTGGTGGCCGACCCCGGCGTCGACCGCGGCCGGGTCGATCGGGTCGCGGTCGCCCCTCAGACCCATGATGTGGCGCATCGAGATCGGGCTGGTCGACTCGAGGTCGCGGACTTTCTCCGAGTATTCCCCGTAGGTCCCGGACCCATTGGCGGTCGCGATCGCCGCCTTGTAGACCTTGGGGTAGAAGCGGAACGTCTTCGCCGGTTTCGAGTCGTCGTCCTCGGAGAGGATGCGGGCGCGCTCGTTGGTGTCCTCGTCGAGGTCGGCGAACCCCGTGCCGCCGTCCTGAGAGGCGGCGAACGCCTCGGTCTGGAAGATCTCGGCCAGCTCGGGCTTGATCCCGATCGAGGAGAACTGCCGCGCGTAGCCGCGCACCTCGTGGATCCCGATCGTCGAGATCACTTTCTCGATCCCCTTGGTCAGCGCCGCGCAGAGGTTGCCGATGTCGGACTCGTAGTCCTCGACGCAGATCACCTCGACCATCGTGTACGGGCAGACGCCGTTGGCGCCGAGGCCGAGGGCGAGCATGATGTCGTGGACGTTGCGCAGCGATGCGGCCCGGAGGATGATGCCGCAGCGGCGACGAAGGTTCTCCTCGCCGGGCTCGACCTTGAACTGCTTCAGCGCCTGGTCGACCGCGGAGGTCGCCAGGTGCGGGTCGAGGTAGCGGCGCTCGGCGTCGTAGACGGTGCGGTCGGTGAGGACCAGGAGCTCGGCCCCGTCGCGGACCTTCTTCACCGCCTCCTGCTTGATCCGCTCGATCGCGCCCTTGGTCGTCTCGGACTCGAGCAGCGAGATGTCGACCGCGCCCGCCCGCCCGCGGAACTCCTCCCAGAGGTCCTCGAGGAGGTAGGTCCGGTGATCGCGGGCGACCTGCCGGTAGGTCCGGTCCGAAAGCGGAGCCATCTCGTGATGACCGCCGAGGATCACCGGCAGGGCCGTCTCCACGGTCGCCGTGTCCTCGTCGGCGGCGGCCAGCGACGGACGGCGGCCGAACACGGCCCTGGTCGAGAAGTGCTCGACCTCGCGCTCGCGGTCGATCGCCGGATTGGTCACGACTGCGACCGTCTCCTTGAAGTAGTCGGCGAGGTTCTGGCGCTCCGGGGAGAGCGCCGCCAGCGGCCCGTCGTAGCCGAGCGAGCCGATCGGCTCGGCGCCGTTGGAGGCCATCTGCTGGACGAGTTTGACGTCGTCGCGCTGCCAGCCGAAGCCGGCGAGCACGCGGTCGGAGACCTTGACCGGCTCCTCCGGCCCGGCGTCGGAGTAGCCGGGCACCTCGCCGCCCTCGAGCGGGCCGCCGGTCTCGAGCGCCCGGTCGTAGGGGCCGACTGCGTCGACGCCGTTGCGCACCAGCCAGCGCTCGCGGACCTTGCGAAGCATCTCGTCGTGGGGCCACAGCAGCGAGCGCTTGCGCTCGCGATCGATCTCGACCAGCGCCTTCTCGCCCGGGGCGAGGGGCTTCGGCTCGCTGACCATCTCGCTGACCGCGACGACGCCCGGCTCGGAGCTGAAGACGAAGTCCTCGCCGGTCTCGACCTGCCACAGCGGCCGCAGGCCGAGGGCGTCGGCCGAGAACACGCACTCGTCGGTATGGCGGGCGATCAGCGCGACCGGGCCCTGCGCGAACGGGCCCATGGCCTGGTGCAGGTACATGTAGAAGCCGTGCAGTTCCTCGGGCATCGCCCGGATCTCCTCGACGATCGGCGGCACGACCATCTCCATCGCCTCGGCGAGGCTGAGGCCATCGCGGCTGACCAGCGTGTCGATCGTCCGGTTCAGGTCCTGGGAGTCGGAGTTCCCGTCCGGGATCGGGACGCCCAGCATCCGCGCCTCCTGGCGCAACTGCTCGATCGTGTTGATCTCGCCGTTGTGGCCGAGGACCGAGAACGGCTGGACCCGCTTGAACGAGGGCCAGGTGTTGGTCGAGTAGCGGTTGTGGCCGAAGCACCCGATCGTCTCGAGCCGCTCGTCGCTGAGGTCCGGGTAGTACGCGGCCAGCACCGTCGGCGACCCCATCACCTTGTAGACGCAGGTAGTCGCCGAGAACGAGGGGACGTGGACGCCGAGGCGCAGCTCGAGCTCGGACAGGAGGTCGAAGAGGACACGGTCGCGGTGCGAGGCGTCGGCGACGAGGCCGCAGATCTGCCAGAAGTGGGGCTCCTCCTCGCGCGCGGTCGGGCCGAGCGCGGTCGAGTCGACCACGCCGATCCGCTCGGCGAGGGTCCGGAAGCCGCCGCGGCCGAGCAGCTCGCGAGCGTCGTGCTGGACCGCCTGTAGATCCGACGTCCGTTCGACGAAGACGTGGGCGACTGCGAAGGCGTCGTCGAGGGTCAGCGACGGGTCGTGGCCGCCGCTGCGGACCTCCTCCGCCCAGAGCTTGCGCGGGATATCGAGCAGGACGCCGCACCCGTCCCCCTCGCCGTCGACGTTGCCGGCGCGGTGGAGCATCTTCTGCAGGGCGGGGATCGCCTTGCGGATCGGGTCGTGGCTCGGCGTCGCGTCCTTGCGAACCGAGGCGTAGATCGCGCAGGCGTCCTTGTCCTCGACGCTCGGCGGCGAGACACGCGGCCGGTAGGCCCGCTCAGGCGAGTAGCGACCGACAGCCTCCGACGAACGCCCTCCGTCGGTGGGAGTCAGATCGTGATTCCGACTGCGGGGGTTCTCCCCATTTGACTGGAAATTTTTGGCCACCCAGACCTCCCGGGATCCGCGCCTTCTCCGAGCGGGCGCGCGACGGGGTTACGAGTCCGGAAATTATAGGGGCGGCTTGCGCGCGAGACCACACAGTTCCCGCGGCCGCACCTTGCCGAGACTGCATTTGTGCCCCAATAGCGGGCCTAAATGCAGTCTCGGCGCCGGACGGCTAGCCCCAGGGCATCGGCTCGTAGCCGCCGCCGGGCAGCACGCCGATCAGAAGCGCGGTGACGGGGGCGTCGGAGCGGTTGAGGATCGTGCGGTCGGTCGGCCCGTCGATCGAGGCGAAGGTCCCGGCGGGAGCCGGGTGGTCCTCGCCGCCGAGCCGCATGATCGCCTCTCCCTCGAGGATGACGTAGACCTCGACCTCGCCGGTGTTGCCGTGGTTGTGCTCGGGGATCTCGCCGCCGGGCGCGATCTCGACCAGGTTGTAGCCGAAGCAGTCGGTGCCGAGCGATTTCCGCGCCAACCGCCAGGTGGCGTTTCCGGAGCCCTCCATTACCTCGAACTCGTCGCGGTGCCTGATCGTGTAGCCGTCGGCCATCTGGCTCCCTTCGTCTCGCGGTTGCGACGACCATATACCGCCGACTAGGATCGATCGGGCGCATGAGGAGCTTTCGGATCCGGCGACCGAGCCCGGCGCTTGTGGTTTCGTCCATCGCGCTGCTGGTCGCCCTCGGCGGCACCACCTACGCGGCACTGAAGCTGCCGAAGAACAGTGTCGGCACGAAGCAGCTGAAGACCGCCGCAGTGACATCGCCCAAGGTGAAGGACGGCTCGCTGCTGGCGAAGGACTTCAAGGCCGGACAACTGCCCGGAACGCCATCGGGCTCCGGCGCCGGGAAGGGGGGGCCCGGATCGAAGGGCGACAAAGGGGACCCCGGACCCGTCGGCCCGAGCGAGGGATTCGCGGCCCCGACGGCCTCTGGATCGTTCATCGACAGCACCCCGGACGCGATCGTCTTCCAGACGACGTTTTCGCTTGCCGATGCCGGCAGGCTCTATGTCCAGGCCCGCGGCGAGGTGAGCGTCACCTGCAGCCCGTCGGAAACGAGCCTCGACGGTGGGCTCTATGTCGACGGGAGCTCGGCGACCACCTACACGGCGACCGCCGGCGGCAGCGGCCAGATCCTGGCGACGGGCAACGGCGCGCCCGCCACCTTCACGACCTTTGGGTTGACGCCGGTCCTGAGCGCGGGCGAACACACGATTTCCTATCGGACGAACTGCCTGGTCGGGTCCCCGACCAACGTCAGTCCGAGCGGAAGCGACGGAGCGATCGGGGCGGTCCTCGTCGGGCCCTAGCCGTGGCTCCTAGAGTTCGGGCACGTCGGCGCCGAGCGGGGTGAACGGCAGCCGCCGAACCTCGGCCCAGCCCGCGGCCCTCGCCTCCAGCGCCTCAGCGACCTTGCCGGCGTCCTGCCAGGTGGTCCAGACAAGGACGGTCGGGCCGGCGCCAGAGATCGTCGCGCCGAGGGCACCGAGGGCACGGGCGTCGTCGACCAGCTCCATCGATCGCGGGTAGAGCGCGCGGCGGTAGGGCTGGTGGATGCGGTCGACGAGCCCGCGGGCCACGAGGTCGAGGTCGGCGCTGCGCAGGCCGAGCACGAGCCGCGAGGCGGCGGAGATGTTGGCGACCGCGTCGGCGAGGGGGACGTCGGCCGGGATCGCCTCCCGCGCGAGCTCGGTCGAGACCTCCTCGGCCGGGATCACGGCGATCCCCTCGAGGCCGTCGGGCGGGTCGAAACGGGCCGCGCTCGGAGCGCCGTCGGGGCCCTCGCCGCAAATCACGAAGCCGCCGTGGATGGCGGCGGCGACGTTGTCCGGGTGACCCTCGATCTCGCTCGCCCGCGCGAGCAGCTCCTCGCGCGAGAGCGCCAACTCGAAGAGATGATCGGCGGCGACGAGGCCGGCGACGATTGCCGCCGCGCTCGAGCCGAGGCCGCGCGCGAGTGGTATCGCCTCGCGCAGCGCGAAGGCGATCCCGTCGGCCGTGTGGAGGCTCTCGAAGGCGCGGACGATCAGGTTGTCGCGCCCGCTGGGGACGTCGAGCGGGCCGGGATCGAATGAGAACTCGCCGGTCTCGGCGATCTCGAGCTCGAGGTACATCTCGACCGCCGCCGCCATCACGTCGTAGCCGGGCCCGAGGTTGGCCGAGGAGGCCGGCACCCGCACGATCCGGTGCCTGGCCGTCATGCGAACACCGCGCGCTCGACGGCGTCGAGGTCGTTCTCGCAGTTGACCACGGGCGGCGCTTTCGAGAGGGCGGTGTCAGGGTCCTTGAGACCGTGCCCGGTCAGGACGCAGACGACCGACTCGGGCGGATCGCCTCCCTCGAGCACGGGCATCCCGTGGGCGAGCAGGCCGGCGACCGATGCGGCCGAAGCGGGCTCGCAGAACACGCCCTCGTTGGCCGCCAGCCAGCGATAGGCGTCGAGAATCTGCTCGTCGGAGACGGCGGCGACGCGCCCCCGCGATGCGGTGAAGGCGGCCATCGCCTCCTCCCAGCGGGCCGGGTTGCCGATCCTGATCGCCGAGGCGACGGTCTCCGGGTTCTCGACGACGACTCCGTGGACGAGCGGCGCCGCTCCCTCGGCCTGAAATCCGTAGAGGACCGGCGCGGCGTCCATCTCCTGGAAGCCCTGCCAGTAGGCGGTGACGTTGCCGGCGTTGCCGACCGGGATCGCGAGCGCGGCGGGCGCCTCCCCCATCTCCTCGATCACCTCGAAGGCGGCGGTCTTCTGGCCCTCGATCCGAAACGGGTTGACCGAGTTGACGAGCTCGATCGGGTGGCGCTCGGCGAGGTCGCGGACGATCCGAAGCGCCTCATCGAAGTTGCCCTGCAGCGCGACGACCCGGGCGCCGTGCATCAGCGCCTGGGCGAGCTTTCCGATCGCGATCTTGCCCTCGGGCACGATCACCGCCCCGCGCAGCCCGGCGCGGGCGGCGTAGGCCGCGGCGCTCGCCGCCGTGTTGCCGGTCGAGGCGCAGATCACCGCCTCCGCCCCGCGCGCCTTCGCCCGCGAAACCGCGACGGTCATCCCGCGGTCCTTGAAGCTGCCGGTCGGGTTCGCCCCCTCGAACTTCAGCAGCGTGCGGACGCCGAGGCGGTCCGAGAGCCGCTCCGCCTCGATCAGCGGCGTCGAGCCCTCGTTCAAGGTGACGACGGGATCGCCCTCCTCG
>DASXBC010000126.1:0-10903 GCA_036406355.1 Solirubrobacterales bacterium
GCGAGCCCCTCGGTCTTCTCCTCTACGGTCGAGTCGATGTCGGGGAGGAAGCTGCAGCGCAGCGCCCAGGCGAAGTCGCCCAGCCGGAGGTCGACGCTCGCCGGCTGTATCGCCTCCGGCCGGATCCGGTAGTCGCCCGAGTTGACCCATTCGGCCTCGATCGCCCGGGCGAGCTCCTGCGAGGGCAGGACGCCCGTCGGCGCCTCCGGCGCCCGCTCGCCGGCGATCCCGGCGGCAGCAGTCTGAGCTTCGCCCATGGTTGGCGAAATTATCGCTTTCGACGGCCGCTCTTCGGCCGGCTCTTCGCCTTGCGGGCTGCGCGCCGCAGGGTTCGCTCGCTCTCTTTCTCGACCGCCTCCCCCATCGCGATCTTGAACATCGCCAGCACCGTGCCGGCGGCGAGCGGGCGCAGCCGTTCCAGCGCCTCGCTCATCCGCTGCCAGTCCTGCTCGGGATGGCCGGCCTTCTCGAACGGCTCCCAGAGCTCGTTCGAGAACAGCTGGACGAAGGCGCGGGCCGAGCCGTCGGCGTGGCGTTTCAGCTTCTCGGCGACCGCCAGCGCCGCCTCGGGCCCGATGCCGAGGCCGGCGAGCTCGGCCGCGGCCCTCAGCATGCTCGGGCTGATCACCTCGATCCGGCCATCGGGAAGGGTGCGGACGATCCCCAGCCTTTCGGCGCGGTCGCGGCGCTCCGGATTCGCGCCTTCGCCCCAGATCCCCGCGATCTCGCCGCCCTCGACGATCTCCGGCGCCTCGTCTTCGAACGGCGTGCGGAGCTGGCGGGTGAAGTCGGAGATCGCGGACGCCGAGCCGTCGCCGCTTTCGAGCACGCGGCGGATCGCCTCGAGGTTGAGGCCGTCGGCCTGCATCTCCCGGGTCAGCTCGATCCGGACGACGTGCTCCTCGTTGTAGTAGCCGGTGCGGCCGCGGACCACCGGCGGCGGCAGCAGGCCTCGCGTCTGGTGGGCGCGGATGTTGCGCACGGTCATCCCCGTCCGCTCCGCCAGCTCCCTGATCGTCATCTCGCCGTCGGCGGGCTTCGCCATCTCTCTATCTCATCGTAAGCGGCAGCCGCTGGCCGTTCATCTCGGCGGCGCCGTCGGAACAGAGGAAGGCGATCGCGTCGGCGATGTGCTCGGCGGGCGTGAAGCCCGGGAACTCCTTGCCCGGGCTCTCGTCCCGCATCCGCTGGGTGAGGATCGCGTCGACGACGACGATGTTGGCCGTCGCGGGCGCGTCCGAGAACCCGTCGGCGTATGCCAGCGTCCAGGTCTCGGCCGCGGCCTTTGCCGCGGCGTAGGCGGCGTTCGTGTTCGACGGGGCCTGGGCCTGCTTGGCCGAGACGAGGACGAAGCGCCCGCGCTCGCTCGCCGCCAGAGCGTCGTGGAAGGCCCGCGTCGTGTGCTGGACGGTGCGGATCAGGAGGTCGTGCAGCAACGACCAGTCCTCGAGCGGCTCCAGGTGCAACGGTTGGCCGCCGCGCCAGCCCCCGACCAGGTGCATCAGCCCGTCGACCCCGCCGAAGCGCTCGACGAGCGCGTCGCGCCACGCTTCCGTCGCCGCCTCGTCGAGGAGGTCGACGGCTCTCCCATCCCAGCGGTCCGCCGGCAGCCCGAGGCTCTCGCCGACCGCGTCCGCATTCGCCTGCTCGCGGTCCGCCCCGCAGACGATCGCCCCGGCCTCGGCCAGTCGCGCGGCGACGGCCGGCCCCAGCCCGCCGCCGACACCGGCGATCGCGATCACGCGGCCATTCAGTGAGAGGGACATATGGGGGAGACAGGATTCGAACCTGTGTAGGCAGAGCCAACTGGTTTACAGCCAGTCCCCTTTAACCACTCGGGCACTCCCCCAGGGACGTCGCGATTCTAAAGACTGGCAGGGGTCTGAGATACTCGCGCCCGTGCCCGGCGACCGCTTCTACTCGCGTCTCTCGATGTCGCTTGGGGCGAGGGGCCTGCGTTGGACCGGCAAGATCAACACGCCCGTCTATCGGCTCTCGGGCGGGAGGATCGGGGGTAAGGTCAGCAGGGCGCCGGTGCTGCTGCTGAGCACGACCGGCCGCAGATCGGGCCGGGTCCGGACCAGCCCGGTCGTCTATCTCGAGGACGGCGGCCGCTTTGTCGTCATCAACACCAATGCAGGCAACGCGAAGATCCCGGCCTGGTCGCTGAACCTGATGGCGAACCCGGATGCCGAGGTCGAGATCGGCAAGGAGCGCCGTTCGGTGCGGGCCAGGATCGCCGAGGGCGAGGAGCGCACCGACCTCTGGCGCAAGCAGATGGCCCAGTACTCGGGCTGGGACGAATATGCCGAGAAGCTCGACCGCGACATCTCGGTCTTCGTGCTCGACCCGGTCTAGGCGCTTCAGCGCGGCCGCGCGAGGTAGACGATTTCGAGATTGAGGCCGTAGGCGGTCTGGAAGGTGCAGCCGCGTTTGGGGACGCGCCGCACCACCCGCGGCACGCCGGTCCTCGGATCGGGGCGGATCACCGCCAGCCGGTGGAACCCGCAGAAGCGACCCGGGCCGAAGGTTCCCAGGGCGACGTCGTAGAACGACGATGGGTAACCGTAGAACGGCGCGGGCGCTTCGGAGATCGAGACGATCCCAGCCAGCGCCAGCCCCGCGGAGCGGGCGGCGGCGGCGGCGCCCCCGCGGGCCGACAGCGCGGCCCTCGGCGTGACCCGACGCCGGGCGGCGAGGACGGCGCGTTTGATCGGCAGGCTCCGGTCGGGATCGGCCGGCCGTACCGGGGCCGACGCCGCCCCGTAGGCCTCCACCTCGCGCATGCCGACGACATCGGTCGCTCCGCCGGCGATCGCGAACCTGACCGTCGCCGCGGCTCCGGCGATGCCGGGCGGGCGGTGCTCCCCGAACTGGGTCAGGTCCCGGAGCTCCACTTCCTCGACCTCGCCGACCCGCAGCCCAAGGGCCCTGGCGATCGACCCGGCGCGGCTCCGCGCGTCGCGGACCGCGCGGGCGACAGCGTCCGGATCGGAGGCGTCGGAACGGTTGCCGGACCTCGCGAACCCGATGCCGGTGATGCTGATCCCGGGCTCGGCCTCCGATTGGCCGGCCGCGGTGAGAGGGCTTGCCATCGCGCGCCCGGCGAGCTGCGACCCGCTCAGCAGAGCGAGGAGCGCGACCGCGGCGAACAGTCTCGGTGGCGTCGGTCCGACCATCCACGCCCTATACGAGGGCGGAACGCCGAGAGGTCCCCGAGGGTCAGCCGGTCTCGCGCAGCATCTGCGCCTCGGGCAGGCGCTGAAGTTTTTTCAGGGTGCTGTTCTCGATCTGGCGCACCCGCTCTCGGGTGACGCCGAAGGTGCGGCCGACCTCCTCGAGGGTCAGCGGTTCGAGCCCCGAGAGGCCGTAGCGGAGCTCGATCACCTGGCGCTCGCGTTCGGGCAGAGCGTCGAGGGCTTTCCGCACCCCCTCCTTCTGGAGGTGTTCGCTCGCCTCCTCGAACGGCTCGGCGACCGCCTCGTCGGCGACGAAGTCGCCGAGCTCCGACTCGTCCTCGTCGCCGACCGGCTTCTCGAGCGAGACGGGCAGCTGGGCGACGCGAAGGATCTCGCGCACGTCGCCGATCGGCCAGCGCAGCTCGGCGGCGATCTCGGCCGCCTCCGGCTCGCGCCCGAGTCGCTGCACCAACTGGCGCTCGACGTGGGCGACACGGTTGAGCTTCTCGACCATGTGGACCGGGATCCGGATCGTCCGCGCCTTGTCGGCGATCGCCCTGGTCACGGCCTGCCGGATCCACCAGGTCGCGTAGGTGGAGAACTTGTAGCCGCGGCGGTAGTCGAACTTCTCGACCGCCCGGATCAACCCCAGCGAGCCCTCCTGGATCAGGTCGAGGAAGCTCAGCCCGCGCCCCAGATAGCCTTTCGCGATCGAGACGACGAGGCGCAGGTTCGCCTCGACCATCTGCCGCTTGGCGAGCATGTCGCCCCGCTCGATCCGCTTCGCCAACTCGACCTCCTGAGCCGCGGTAAGCAGATCGACTTTGCCGATCGATCGCAGGTAGAGGCGAAGCGAGTCAAGGCTCGGTTCGATCGTCAGGTCAAGCTCCGGCTTCTTCGGCTGCCCGTTCGCCGCCGCCTCTTCGCGCTGCTCTTTGTAGGCGCTGACGCCGTCTTCGGAGATCACCTCGACGCCGTTCTCGACCAGGTGGGCGTGGAGGCCGGTGACCTGCTCCTTGGTCACCTCGACCTCCTCGAGGGTGGCTGCGATCTGCTCGAAGGTGAGGTAGCCGCGTTCCCGGCCGAGCACTACCAGGCCCCGCAGCTCCTCCTGGTCTGCGAACGGCAACGCACCCGAATCCTGTTCCAGTCCCTCAGGGACGGACTCCAACGACTCGATCTCAATGCCTCCGGTGCAACCTCTCCCTTTCCGGGGGCCGGCCCCAACGCTCCGGCCAGGCCGAAGTATAGGGAGATAATCCTGACCGCCGACATCCGCCGCCGTCTAACCTTTGGGTCCGATGGCGAGCCACCAGACCTCGGTCTCCCCGACCGCCACCGACGTCCAGGCATCGGCCCCGGCGACGATGGTCAGCCTCTCCCGTGTCGGGGTCACCGGCGTCGAGAAGGTGATCCGGGTCGAGACCGACGGCGCCGAGAACCTCTACCACGCCGACTTCGAGTGCTTCGTCGACCTCAACCCTCGCCAGGCCGGCGTCCACATGTCGCGGTTCGAGGAAATCGTCGCCGAGGCGATCGACGAGGTCGTCCTCGGCGAGGTGTTCCAGGCCGAGGTCCTCGCCGCCCACATCGCTGAGAACGTCCGCGAGCGCCAGGGCGGCCTGCGGGCCGAGGTCTCGGTCACAGCGCGCTACCCACAGACGGTGACGACGCCGAAGAGCGGCATCGAGACCCAGGAGATCTACTCGCTGTTCGGGACCGCGGTCGCCTCCCTGCGGGGGTCGCGGACGCTGACCGGGGTCCAGGCCCAGGGCATGACCGCCTGTCCCTGCGCCCAGGAGATGGTCGCCGGCGTCGCCCGCGAACGGCTCGCCGAGGGCGGCTTCGACGCCGAGCAGATCGAGGCCGCGATCGAGGCGGTGCCGATCGCGACCCACAATCAGCGCGGGATCGGCACCCTCCACATCGGCTGCCCGGAGGGAGGGCCGAGCTGGATCGACGCCCCCGAGCTGCTGCGGATCGTCGAGTCCTCGATGAGCTCGGAGATCTACGAGCTGATGAAGCGCCCGGACGAGCTCTCGGTCGTCGAGAAGGCTCACGCGCACCCGCGTTTCGTCGAGGACTGCGTTCGCGAGATGCTGCGCCAGGTCGTCGAGGGCTACCCCGACCTTCCGGGCGAGGCGTTCGTGATGGCACGCCAGGAGAACCTCGAGACGATTCACCGCCACAATGTGGTCGCCGAGCGCTACGGGAAGCTCGACGACCTTCGCAACGAGCTAGAGGGCGGCGAGCACGAGCGCCGTCACCTCACGAGGCGCGAGTGGCTGGAGGCTCCGGCGACCTGAGCCTGCGGCGCAGGTCGAAGAAGTAGTCGGCACCGCTGATCAGGGTCGCCGCGACTGCCAGATAGACCAGGACGTCGACCCAGGCAGGGGCGGGGTCGGCGGCGATCAGAGCGAAGACGGCCGCTATCTGCAGCACGGTCTTCGCCTTGCCGAGCCAGCTGGCCGAGATGACGATGCCGCGCTCGACCGCGATCGCCCGCATCACCGTCACCGCGAACTCGCGGGCGATGATCACCATCGCCACCCAGGCCGCGAGTCGGTCGAGCGACACGAGCGAGACCAGGGCGGCGGCGATCAGGAGCTTGTCGGCGATCGGGTCCATCAGCTTGCCGAAGGTGGTCACCGCGTCGCGGCTGCGGGCGAAGTAGCCGTCGAGGCCGTCGGTCAGCGCCGCGAGGGCGAAGACTCCGGCGGCGAGCGCGTCGCCGTTCGGCGTCTCGCCGAGCAGGGCGACGACGACCACCGGCACCGCGAGGATGCGCAGCAGAGTCAGCGCGTTGGGGAGATTTAGGGGGAACATCCGTCAGTCGGCCGACGACGCGGTTGCCGCCGCGTCGCGCTCGGCAAAGTATTCCTCTCCCTCGATGCTGACATGGGGGATGAGGCGGTCAAGCCAGGAGGGCAGCCACCAGGCGCGTTCGCCGAGCAGAACCATCACCGCCGGGACGAGCAGGCAGCGGACGACGGTGGCGTCGATCGCGATCGCGACCGCCAGGCCGACACCGAACTCCTTCACCAGCGGATTGCCGTTGAGGACGAAGCTGGTGAAGACGCAGACCATGATCGCGGCGGCGGAGGTGATCACCCTGCCGGTGTTCGCGAGCCCTTCGACGACCGCCGCCTTGGCGTCTCCGCTCGCTTTGTAGTGCTCCCGCATCTGGGTCAGCAGGAACACCTCGTAGTCCATAGAGAGGCCGAACAGGATCGCGAACATCAGCAACGGCACGAAGCTCACGATCGGGATCGAGTGGTCGAGCCCGATCAGCGAGTGCAGCCAACCCAGTTGGAAGACTGCGGTCAGGACCCCGTAGGAAGCGGCAACGGAGAGCAGGTTCATGACCGCCGCCTTGGCCGGGACCAGCAGCGAGCGGAAGGCGATCATCAGGACGATGAAGCTGAGGGCGACGACGATCGCGATCATCAGCGGCAGCTTGTCCGAGATCTGGCTGGCGAGATCGATGTAGCCCGCGGTCTGGCCGCCCACGAAGGAGGACGCCTTGGTCCCTTCGAGGGCGTCGGGGATCGTCGTCGAGCGCAGTTCGCTGACGAGGTTGACGGTCTCGTCCTTCCACGGGGCCGATTTGGAGATCGCCGAGAAGACGGAGACCGACCCCTGTTTGTCGAAGCTCGCTTCGCTGACCGCGGCGACGTCACCGGTCCCGTCGACCGCTTTCTGGAGCGCCGGGGTGAGCTGCTCGGCTTCGGCCGGAGAGCTGAATTCGGAGGCGATCAGGAGCGGGCCGTTGTAGCCCGGCCCGAAGCCCTCGGTCAGCCCTTCATAGGCCTGGCGGGCGGTCGTTTCCTTCGGCAGGGCGCTGATGTCGTTCTGGCCCAGCTCGAGCTGGAGGAGGGGGATCGCGAGGACGAGCAGGACCGCGGTGGCGGCGATCGCCGCCGGCCAGGGACGGTCGGAGACGCCCTGTGCCCAGCGCCGCCAGCCGTGCGGTTTGCGGTCGTCGGGGTGGGTGCGGCCGAAGCTGACCCGGAGCGAGTTGATGTGCGGGCCGAGCGCCCCCAGCATCGCCGGCAGCAGCGTCGTCGCCGCCGCGACCGCGGTGATTACTGCGATCGCAGCAGTGAAGCCGAGGGTGCTGACCAGCGGGATGCCGGCGAAGGCGAGCGAGCAGAGCGCGATCACCACCGTGAAGCCGGCGAAGACGACGGCGCCACCGGCGGTCGCCGTCGCCCTCGCGATCGACTCGCGCAGCTCCATCCCATCGCGGAGTTGGAGTTTGTGCCGGGTGACGATGAACAGCGCGTAGTCGATCCCGACCCCGAGTCCGATCATCGTCGCCAGCGTCGCCGCGACGCTCGGCATCTGGACCACGCTCTCAAGCATCCGCAGGATCGAGAGCGCGCAGGCGAGGCCGATCACCGCCGAGACGATCGGCAGCATCATGGCCGTCGCGGTGCCGAACGCGATCAGGAGGATGATCACCGCGGCCGTCAGCCCGATCGCCTCGCTGACCTCGGTCGATGGTTTCGAGAGCTGCTGGCCGACGTAGCCGCCGACAGAGACCTCGAGGCCGGCCCTTTCGGCCGGCTCGCCGGCTTCGAGCACGCCTTCTGCCTGGTCTTCGGTCAGTTCACCCGGGCCGACGTTGAGGTAGACCGGGATGTAGCCGATCTTCTCATCCTTGCTGAGGAAGATCGCCCCCTCTTTGCTCAGCGGGCTGATCGCCGAGATGACGTCGTGCATCGCTTCAGGCCGCTTGACGGTTTCCTCGATCGCGGCTCCGGCCGCCGGTTCGGTCAGCTTGCCCTGCCGCGACCGGATCACCAGCGGGTTGTTGCCGTAGGCCTGCTCGGGCAGGTTGTCTTCGAGCAGTTCGGTCGCCGCGGTCGAGTCGGTGCCCGGCAGCGTCAGGTTGTCGTTCGTCCGGTTTTCCCCCTGCTGTCCGATCACGACCAGGCCGATCGCAAGTACGAGCCAGACTGCGATCGTCGGCCAATGGTGCCGGGAGCAGAAGCGCCCGATCTCGTATAGAGGACCGGTCACGGCGAAAGATCATTCCTTACCGGTCGGCGTTTGGCCACCCGGCGCCGGAACTTCGCCGCCGTCAAAGGCCTTGGGGAAGGCTTCGCCCAGCGGCGCGCCGAGGCCCTGCCTGAGGACGACGAGGTGCTGAGCGTGGCCTGCGGCGAGCGAGGCGGCGAGGGTCCGTGGCGCGTCGCTGAACAGCCGCGGCGCCGCTTCGAGGTCCGCTGCGAGCGCGGCGCTCTCGAGTTCGTAGGCGAGGGTGAGGACGTCCCGCTGGTTGTGCAGTTCGTCGAGATCGATTTCGGAGGCGGTGCCCGTCGCCTCGCCACCGAGGCCGCGGATCGCCTTTGCGATCGCGCTGACGTATTCCTGCTCCTGGGCGCGCAGGCGCCGCGCCGCGGGGGCGAACCGCGGGCCGATCATCGGCATCCCCTCGGTGTAGGCCTCCAGAGCGGTCAGCTCCTGCCCCAGCGCCGCGTTGAGGATGTCCGCGTCCGAGCCCTTTTCGGGTTCGGTTTCGGCGCCATGGCCGGGCTTGCCGCAGCCTGCGACGAGGAGCGCGAGTAACAGCAGTGCGACGGCGGCCCGGCCCATCCAAGGCCGCAGACTATGGCCGAGTCTGCATCTGGTGTCGTATATGGAGCATGAATGCAGACTCGACCCTGGATCGGGAGCTCGCCGCGGAGATCCACGCCTGCCGTCGCTGCCCGCGACTGGTCGCGTGGCGCGAGGCGGCCGCCGCCGACCCGCCGCGGCGGTTCCGCGGCGAGCACTACTGGGCGCGGCCCGTGTCGGGCTTCGGCGACCCGCGGGCGCGCCTTGCGATCGTGGGCCTCGCCCCCGCCGCCCACGGCGCCAACCGAACCGGGCGGATGTTCACCGGCGACCGCTCCGGAGACTGGCTCTATGCGGCGCTCAATCGGGCCGGCTACGCGAACCAGCCGACCGCGGTCGATCGCGGCGACGGCCTGCGCCTCGACGACCTCTACATCACCGCCGTCGTCCGCTGCGCTCCGCCCGCCAACCGGCCCGCCCCGGCTGAGCGCGACAACTGCCTCCCGTACCTCGCCCGCGAGCTCGAGCTTCTCGACGGCTGCCGGACGATCGTCGCGCTCGGCTCCTTCGCCTGGGACGGGGCGCTGCGGGCGCTGCGCGAGCTCGGTACCGAGATCCCCCGCCCGAGGCCGCGCTTCGGCCACGCGGCGGAGGCGCAGGTCGGAGAGTGGACGCTGCTCGGCTGCTACCACCCGAGCCAGCAGAACACCTTCACCGGCAGGCTGACCGAGCCGATGCTCGACGCGATCTTCGCCCGCGCCGGTAAGTTGGTCGGCTCCCGATGAGACTTGTGACCCGATTCCTGCCGCTGGCGCTCGTCGCCGCCCTGCTCGCGGCCGGCTGCGGCTCCGGCGGGTCGACCGAGAGCACCGGCTCCGAGGGGGCCGAAACGACGCAGGCTCATCAGAGCGGGGCCGGAGCGCCGATCGGGGTCATGGCCCGCCCGTGCCACAACACCGGGAAGAAGGCGCTGTTGATGCGGGTGACCGGCGTCAGCTGCGCGAAGGGCACGAGTATCGCGACCGTCTGGCGCTCCCACCCCGAGTGCCCCCCGGCCGGAGGTGAATCGCGGTCGGCATGCACGGTCGGCGGGTTCCGCTGCTTTGCGACCGTCGCCGGTCGTGGGCTCGCCGTGACCTGCGCGCGCCCGGAACGCTCGATCTCGTTCATCGCTCCACGCGGTTGAGGCTAGGGGCCGCAGACCGCTCTGAGGCGATCGCGGTACCTGACCATCGTGCGATGGGAGAAGTCCGTATGGAATGCGTAGCCGGTTTCTTCGATCCATCGCCAGCCTGCGGGGGTGAAGGTGAAGCGCGGGTTCGAGGTGACCTCGCCGTGGCCGATTACGCCCCGCAGGGGAATGTGCAGGCGCTGGCGGAGCCAGCATGTCAACCGGTAGGACGCGCGGCGCATTCGCCCGTTGTGCATCACATCGGCGTCGGTCGTCCCGACGTGCTCGACCCCGATCGCCCAGGGCGAGACCCCGAATGCCTGCTTGGCGAGAACGTCGAGGGGCGCGAGCTGGGTGATGTGGCCCTGCGGGTCGATGATGAAGTGGACCCAGGTGGCTTCAGGGCCGGTGTTCCAATACCCGATCGCCGCGTCCCGCGTGGTGCTGCCCGTGAAATGCTCGACGATCAGGCGTGGTTCGAACCGGGCGGTGCCGTACATGAACCGCGACCAGGCGCGCGTATCGGCGACGCGCTGGGTCCAGTAGGCGAGCCGCTCGTTTCCCATCGGCGGCCGGGTGGACGCCGCCGCCGGGATGCTGAGCAGCGCAAACAGACCAACCGTACTGAGGCAGATCCGGAGTCTCATCGGTGCAGGCAACAGGTCGGAGGCTAGCCACCAAAGCGGGTTGCCAGCCTCGACGCCGGGTCGAGGAAAAGAGTGAGCCAGAGGAACGGTGCGACGCTCGGTGAGATGAATGCGACCGGGATCGAGAGCAGGAATACGGCGGCGATGAAGATCGCGCGAAACGAGTTCTGGCGCTGGGTTGCGTCGTCGATCGTCGTGAATCCCCTGCTGCGAGCGTAGGCGTTCATCCGAAACCCGACGAGGACGCAGGCGGCGAGGTTGACCGCGTAGACGACCACGGCCGCTGCCTCGCCCCCGTACTCGCCGAGCAGCTGAGTGCTGAAGGGGATCAGCACGATCCAGGC
>DASXBC010000127.1:0-11309 GCA_036406355.1 Solirubrobacterales bacterium
GCCGCCCGTCTGCGGGACGAAACCCACTAGGCGAACCAGGAGGAGCCAAACGTGCAGGAGAGAGGACTTTCCGCTTATCTCGCGGAGCTGATCGGGACGCTGTTGCTGGTGTTCTTCATCACCAGCGTCGTCACGCTTTACGTCTCCACGGGCGCCAACGTCCAGTTCGGCACGGACTTCGCCGTCGTCGGCTTCGTCCAGGGTCTGACCCTCTTCGGGATGATTGCGATCTTCGGCGCGGTCAGCGGCGGCCACTTCAACCCGGCCGTGACGCTCGGGGCGGCCGCGATCAGGCGGATCAGCCCGATCGACGCGGCCATCTACGTGCTCGCCCAGCTCTCGGGCGGCGTGCTCGGGGCGCTGACGGCGAAGGCGTTGCTGACCGACGAGGGGAGGGCGACTCACTACGGCGCCGCGACGGTCTCGCCGCTGCTCGGGGGCAACTTCGACGGGGCGATCGTCGAGGCGATCGGCACCTTCTGCCTGGTCCTCGTGGTCCTCGCCGCCGTCTACTCGAAAAAGAGCTTCAAGGAGTGGGCGCCGCTCGCGATCGGCACGACCCTGGGCTTCATCGTCATGGTCGGCGGCCCGTTGACCGGCGGCTCCTTCAACCCCGCCCGCTGGTTCGGCCCGGCCCTCGTCGCCAACGAGTGGGGCGGCGTCTGGCCCTACCTCGCCGGCCCGATCGTCGGCTCGCTTGTTGCCGCTGCTGTCTTCAGGTTCGTCCTCGAGCCCGGCGGGGCGCCCCCGACGGAGTCGCCGGAGCCGGTGAAAAAGGCGGCGCCGAAAGCGAGCTCGGGGTCCGGCTCGAGCGAGTCGTCGAAACCGGCGACCGCGGACTGACGCCGCCGCAGACTCGCTGAGCACCGCCGGGCCCGATCGGGCCCGGCGGGTTGCAGTAGCGTGCCTGGGGTGCGCCGGGTCACCTTCTCTCGGAACTACACGCTCTCCCTCTCGCGCACCTGCCAGTGCTACTGCAAGTACTGCGCGTTCGCGACCCGGCGGGCGCACATCCACCCGCCGGAGGAGGTCGAGCGCCGGCTCGACGAGGCGCTGCGGCGAAACGCCAAGGAGCTGCTGGTCCTGACCGGCGAGCGGCCGGAGGTGAATCCGCAGGTGGCGGCACTGCTGGCCGAGTGGGGCCACGCCGATTTCACCTCCTACGTCGCCTGGGCCTGCGAGCGGGCGATCGAGCGCGGGCTCCTTCCCCACACCAACATCGGCGTCCTCGACCGCGACGACCTCGCCCGGCTGCGCGAGGTCACCGCGTCCCAGGGGCTGATGCTGGAGTCGATCTCCGAGCGACTGATGGACACGGTCCACGCCGGCTCGCCGACCAAGCATCCGGCGAGGCGACTGGAGACGATCGAGCTCGCCGGCGAGCTGAAGGTCCCGTTCACCTCCGGAATCCTGGTCGGCATCGGCGAGACCGAGGACGAGCGGGTCGAATCGCTCGAAGCGCTCGCGGACGTCCACGCCCGCCACGGCCACCTGCAGGAGATCATCCTTCAGAACTTCGTTCCGCACCCCCGCTACTACGGCCGGGAAGTGGCGGACATCGCCGATGCATCTTCCCGTCAGCGGTGGGGTGGCGATCGGTCACCCCCCTCCGCAGCAACAGCCGTGGAGGGGGGCGGTTCTGCACCCCCCTCCGCAGCAACAGCCGTGGAGGCTGCGTCGAGGGGCGCAGAACCGCCTTTGCCCGCGTGGGCGAGCGAGGTGTCGATCGAGGAGATGAAGCGTTTGATTCGGGAGTGCCGGCGGTTGATGCCGGACGTCGGGATCCAGGTCCCGCCGAACCTCTCCGATTGGTGGCCGGAGTTGGTCGAGGCGGGGGCGACGGATTTGGGCGGGTTGTCCGCGAACGGGGACCACATCTCTCCGGAGGAGCCCTTTCCGAGCCCCCATCAGGTGCGGAAGGAGCTGGCGCCGCGGGGGTTCGCCCTGACCGAGCGCCTCTGCGTCTACCCGCAGTACATGGACCCCGAGTGGATGGAGCAGGGCGTCCTCGACGTGATCAAGCTGAAGTACTGGAGCTTCATCCCGCGGCGCGGCTCGGGGCGGCGGCGCGAGGAGTCACTCGACCCCGATCTCGCGGGCCGGGCGATCGCAGGGGGGCGCGACGGCAAGGAGCTGAGCGAGGACGAGCTGACGGCGCTGTTCGCTGAGACCCGGCCGGAGGTGATCGAGGAGATGCGCCTTGCCGCCGACGAGCTGCGCGCCGAGCTGGCCGGCGAGCGGGTCACCTTCGTCGTCAACCGCAACATCAACTTCACCAACATCTGCGTCGTCGGCTGCGCCTTCTGCGGCTTCGGCCAGGGCAGGCGCTCGCCCGACGCCTACGAGGTCTCCGAGGAGGACTTTGCCGCGCGTGTCCGCGAGGCGGTCGAGTACGGCGCGACCGAGATCTGCATGCAGGGTGGGATCCACCCCGACCTGACCCTCGAGGAGTACGGCAAGTGGCTGCGGTTGGCAAAGGAGGTCGCACCCCAGCTGCACCTCCACGCCTACTCGCCGATGGAGGTCCACTACATGTGCGAGCGCTCGGGCAAAGCCCCCGACGAGGTCTTCGAGTACCTGCTGGAGTGCGGGCTCGGCTCGACCCCCGGCACCGCGGCCGAGGTCCTCGACGACGGCGTGCGGCAGCGGATCTCGCCCAACAAGCTGCCGGTCGAGCGCTGGGTCGAGATCATCGAAGCCTCCCACCGGGCCGGGCTGCGATCGACCTCGACCGTGATGTTCGGCCACATCGAGGAGCCGCGCGAGCTGGCCCGTCACATGCGCGTCGTCCGGGCCCTGCAGGAGAGGACCGGCGGGATCACCGAGTTCGTCCCGCTCAGCTTCATCCCGTTCAACACGATGCTCGGCCGCACCCACGGGATCGAGGAGATCTCCCGCTCCGAGAACCTGAAGCACACCGCGGCGTTCCGGCTGGCGCTGGGGAGGACGATCCCCAACCTTCAGGCGAGCTGGGTGAAGATGGGCCTCGACGCCGCGACCGAGTCGCTGCGATGGGGGGTCAACGACCTCGGCGGAACCCTGATGGAGGAGAACATCTCGCGGATGGCCGGCTCGCAGCACGGCGTTCGCCTCGATCCCGAGCAGCTGATCGGGGCCGCCCGTGCGGCCGGTCGCACCCCGGCGCAGCGAACGACCCTCTACGACTTGATCCAGACGTACTGACCGAATAATGTTCGCGGATCGCTACGCATTCTTCGGTAGCTAGGGGAGGTTCTCCGGGACTGGCAGTGGTTTCACTGCTTGCACTGCTGGCTGCGCTGGCGGCGGCCGCGCTGTTGATCGCGCGTCCCTGGGAGGACGACGGCGTCGCCCCCAGCCTGACCGTTGCGCCGGGGATCGCGATCGGTGTCGGGAACGCGACGCCCGTCGCCCCGGGAACGCTCGCGGTCGCCCGGGCTGTCCCCGCTCCAATCGGGCTGGCGGTCCTGGCAGCGAAGCCGGTCCCGGCCACGGGCGGCAGCGGCTCCGCCGGAATGGTCGCCGTCGCGCCCGCCCGCGCGCTCGGGTCGCCTGCGCCGAGCGCCCCGGAGGCCCCGGCGCCCGCGCCCGTCTCCGAACCCGCGCCCGAACCGGTCTCGACACCGATTGCCGCGCCCGCTCCGCAGGCCCCGACCGAGCTCGTCGCGGACGAGGGCGAAACCCCGACCGGCTCCGGTGCCGCGCCCGAAACGGGAGGACGCCCGCCGCGGGTGACCCGGGGGATGGTCGGTGGTGGCCACACCAACCGGCTGATCCGGCTCAGCGGCGAACAGCCGGGATCGGAGCTGATCCTCGGCGACGAGGACACCGGTCTTCCGACCGAAATCGCGGAGGGCGGGGAATACGCGCTCTCCTTCTCGTTCAACATCGGGACGATGGCCTGGGGCGAGCCGGACGCCGACAACGTGATGGTCGAGTTCCTGGGCGAAGCGGGCGAAACGCGCAGCTTCGGCCTCCAGCTCTGGCAGAACGCGATCGCCGATCCGCTGGCCATCGGCCGCGGCCTCTGGGCGAGCGGCGAAGCGATGGGCGGCGACCGCTTCCTCGCTCCGCTGACCGAGGGCGCCTGGCACGAACTCGAGATCGACTTCAGGGCATCGGCCAAGGGCGCCGGCTTCTACGCGCTCTTCCTCGACGGCGAAATGATCGACGTCCGCGGCGGCGCCAGCCTGATTCCCGGCGGCAGCGCCGCAGCGCAGATCGGGGTCGGCCTCCTCCGCGACCCGTCCAGAGTCCAGGGGGCCTCGGAATTGCGCCTCGGCCCGGTCAGCCTGGAGCCGCTCGAGCCCTGATCCGATGCGGGCGATGGTTCTGGAGCGGCAGCGCGAGCCCCTCCGTCCCGTCGAGCTCCCCGACCCGGAGCCGGCAGCCGGCCAGGTTCTGATCTCCGTCGCGGCCTGCGGCGTCTGCCGCACCGATCTCCACATCGTCGACGGAGACCTGACCGAGCCGAAGCTGCCGCTGGTCCCGGGCCACCAGATCGTCGGCAGGGTCATCCGGGCCGGGGAGGCCGCGGAGCGGTTTGCGGTCGGCGACCGGATCGGCGTCCCCTGGCTGGGCTGGACGGACGGCGAGTGCCGCTACTGCCTCAGCGGCCGCGAGAACCTCTGCGACCGTGCCTGCTTCACCGGCTACGACATCGACGGCGGCTACGCCGAGCTGGCTGTCGCCGACGAGCGCTACTGCCTGCCGCTCCCCGACCGGTACCCCGACCCCAACGCTGCGCCCCTGCTCTGCGCCGGGCTGATCGGGTATCGCGCGCTGCGCCTGGTCGGCGACGCCGAGCGGGTCGGCTTCTACGGGTTCGGGGCCTCGGCCCACATCCTCTGCCAGGTCGCCGTCCACCAGGGGCGCCGGGTCTTCGCCTTCACCCGCGAGGGTGACGCGGAGGGCCAGGAGTTCGCGCGCGGCCTCGGGGCCGAGTGGGCCGGCTCCTCGAGCGAGGCGGCGCCGGAGGAGCTCGACGGGGCGATCGTCTTCGCGCCCGTCGGCGAGCTGATGCCGGCGGCGCTCCGGGCCAGCGCCAAGGGGGCGCGGGTGATCAGCGCCGGCATCCACATGAGCGACATCCCCTCGTTCCCCTACCAGATCCTCTGGGAGGAGCGGTCGCTGGGGTCGGTCGCGAACCTGACCCGCCGCGACGGCGAGGAGTTCTTCGCACTCGCCGAGGAGGCCCCGATCGAGACCGACGTCGAGGTCCACCCGCTGAGCGGCGCCAATGAGGCGCTCGAGTCGATCCGCAGCGGCTCCCTGCGCGGCGCCGCGGTCCTCGTCCTCTAGCGGAAGAGGTCCTCCTCGGCGGGGCGGTGCAGCGCCGCCGCCCCGGGCCCGTCCTCCTCGGTGACGTAACGGTCGAGGCCGCGGAGAACGGCGGCCGGGACCCGGCTCGCCTTGTCACGCACGAGGTCGGCCGCCGCCGCCGCCTCGTCGGCGATCGCGATCTGGGTCGCCTCGAGGGTGCGGCCGCCGGCGTCGGCGCGGCCGCGCCAGTCGTCGAGCGGGACGATCCCGGCGCACCCGATCGCGACCTCCGCCTGGCCGAGCCGCCAGGCGCGGCCAAAGCTGTCGGAGACGATGACGCCGAGGTGACGGCTCGAGCCGTCGGCGATCTCGGCCCGGATCCGGCGCGCCGAGGCGTCGGGGTCCTCGGGCAGCAGCGCGACGGTCCCGTCGGGGAGGTTCGAGCTGTCGATCCCGGCGTTGGCGCAGACGAATCCGTGGTTGGTCTCGACGATCAGGACGCTGCGCTCAGCCCGCAGAACGCGGCGGCTCTCGAGCAGGATCAGCTCGACAAGCGCCGGATCCTTGCCGAGCACCGCGGCGAGCCGCCGCGCCTCGGCGCCGGGAATCGCCGAGTGAAGGTGGACGAGCCGTCCCTCGACCTTGGAGACGATCTTCTGCGAGACGACGACGACGTCGCCATCGGCAAGCGTCGCGCGCGCCGCGATCTCCTCCCCGATCCTCATCCCCTCCTCGAACTCCGGCAGGCCCTCGACCGGGAGCACCTCGACCGCGCTCACAGTCCGAGCACCTTCGCGGTGCGGCGGGCGCGGCCGGAGCCGGTCTCGATCGCCCGGGTCAGGGCGATGACGTCGGCGGGGGTGTCGAGGTCGAGCCCGAGCGAGGCGAGCTCCTCGACCCCGTAGGGGATGCCCGCCTCGCGGGCGGCGGCGACGTGGCGGGCGCAGCTGCCCTCGCCGAAGGAGGGGTGAATCGCGACGGGCGGGGCGAGGGCGAGGGCGTTGGTGCCGGTCCCGTGACGGTCGGGGACGATTCCCACATAGCTCCCCGGCACCCCGGTGAGCAGGCGGTCGAGCTCGCGCGGATCGAGCAGGGGGCAGTCCCCGGGGAGGAGGACGACGCACTCGGCGCCGCGCGCTACCGCGTTCTCGATGCCCTCCAGCGCGGCCTTCGAGTGGCCGGCGGCCGGCGTGTCGGGGATCAGCTCGGCGCCGACGTCGGCGGCGGGCCCGGCCGCGCCCGGCTCGTCGCTGACGACGAGGATCCGCTCGACCATCCGCGCCGCCGCCACCGCGTCGAGGACGTCGGCGAGCATCGCCGCGACGAGCGCCCGGCGCTGGTCGTCCTCGATGCCCGCCGCCAGCCGCCGCTTCGCATCGGCGAACCTCTTGACCGGGAGTACCGCGGTGGCCTTCAACCTTCGGCCACGCTAGCGGCAAGGTCGAGCACGATGCGCGCCATCCGCGCCCGGGCGGCGGCGCTGTCCATCAGTGTCGGCGCCTGCTCGGTCCGAACGCCCGTCGGAGGGGGGTCAGGGTCGTCGCGGTCGACGACCATCGCGTCGATCAGCCCGGCGTAGAGCGAGGCGACGCCGCTAGCGGTCGAGGGACGGCCGACGGCCGCCATGAACCGCTCGGTCGGGCCTTTGACGACCTCGCCCGCGACGTAGGGGCTGACGGCGACGACGGGAGCGCCCGAGTCGGCGATCGCCTCCCGCATCCCCGGCACGGCGAGGATCGGGCCGATGCTGATGACCGGGTTGGAGGGGCCGACGACGATCGCGTCGGCGTCGCGCAGAGCGCCGCGCACCTCGGCGGTCGGCACGGCGTCGGCGATCCCCTCGAGCTCGACCCCGGTCACCTCGGGCAGGCCGCGATGGATGATCAGGTACTCCTGGAGGTCCCAGCGGCCGGCCGGGGTCAGGACCTTCGTCCGCACCGGCGCATCGGTCATCGGCAGGACCCTGGCTTCGACGTCGAGGGCGGCGGCGATCTGGGCCTGGGCTGCGGTCTGGGTCCCGCCCTCGTCCATGAACTGGCGCCGGTAGAGGCAGGTCGCGAGGTCGCGGTCGGTCAGCCCGAACCAGTCCGGCGCGCCGAGCCGCACCAGGCGCTCGAAGACGGTGAAGCTGTCGTCGCGGATGCCCCAGCCTCGCTCGGCGTCGATTTCGCCGCTCAGCCAGTAGGTGACGAGGTCGGGATCGGGCGAGATGTGGACGCCGAGCGTCTCGATGTCGTCACCGGTGTTGGCGATGACGGAGAGCTCGGGGCCGATCTCCTCCTGCAGCCCGGCGCCGAGTTTGGCTCCGCCGGTCCCGCCGGCGAGGAGCGCGACTCTCACCGCCGGCCTAGGCCCAATGGTCGCCGTCGGGGAGGCCGGTGATGCGGACCCCGGCGTGGGTCTTGTAGCGGGTGTTGATCGAGATCAGCATCGGCGTCAGCTGCTCGACGATGCGGGCCATCTCGAGGGCGCCGGCGTTGACGGCGCGCAGGCCCGGAACCGCCTCGATCAGCTCGGCCACGCGTGCCTTGTCGTCCTTGCGGTCGCCGCAGACCATGACGTCCTCGTCGAGGCCGACATCGACGTCGGCAAGGGCCGGGGCCGAGACGGTGTGCAGGGCGGAGACGACGGTGACGCCCTCGGGAACCATCTCCTGCGCCTGCTGGGCCGCCGACCCCTGCCAGACGCCGAGCGAGCGGGTCGCCCGACCACCGATCGCGGCGGCGAGCGGGACCGTGCAGTCGACGAGGATCTGGTCCGGCTCGAGCGCGTCGCGAAGGTTGTTGAGGTTCTCCGACTGGGCCCGGAAGGGGACGGTGAGGAAGACGATCGGCCCGCGCCGCGCCGCCTCGGCGTTGACCAGCCCCTCGACGTCGGCGCCGGGGACGCGCTCGCGGATCCGGCCGGCAGCCTCCTCGGCGCGCTCGGCCGACCGCGACCCGATCACCGTTGCCCTCCCGGCCCGTGCCCAGCGCAGCGCCATGCCTGCGCCTAGCGCCCCGGTTCCGCCGACTATCGGTATGGGCTCGGACAGGGGCGGGAGTCTAGGCGAGCGCCGAGCCGGCGAACGTCATAGGCTGCCGCTCTGATGAGGCTGGAGGGCAGGAAGGCATTGGTGACCGGCGGCGCCAGCGGGATCGGCGCCGCGATCGCGGCGCGGCTCGCGGCCGAGGGCGCGGAGGTCTGGATCGGCGACGTCAACGTCGAGGGCGCGGAACGGGTCGCGGGCGAGGTCAGCGGCCATTCGGTCGAGCTCGACGTGACCGATCTCGAGGCCGCCCACGCCGCCGTCGAGGCGGTCGGCACGCCCGACATCCTCGTCAACAACGCCGGCACCGACGAGTTCGGGTTCTTCACCCACACGACGCCCGAGCAGTGGCAGCGGGTGATCGCGATCAACCTCGGCGGCGTCCTCAACTGCACCCACGCCGCACTCGGGCCGATGCAGGCGGCGGGCTACGGCAGGATCGTCAGCATCTCCTCGGAGGCCGGCCGGGTCGGGTCGAAGGGTTCGGCCGTCTACTCGGCGGCAAAGGGAGGGGTGATCGCCTTCATGAAGGCGATCGGCCGCGAGAACGCGCGCTACGGGATCACGGCGAATTCGATTGCGCCGGGGCCGATCGAGACGCCGCTGCTGATGGGTGCCAAGGAGTTCGGCGAGATCGGCCAGAAGGTGATCGAGACGATGAAGGAGGCGACGCAGCTGAAGCGCCTCGGCCAGCCCGACGAGGTGGCCGCGGCGGTCGCCTTCCTCGCCTCCGAGGACGCGACCTACGTGACGGGCGAGACGCTCGGCGTCAGCGGCGGCCTCGGGATGGTATGAGCGCGGGGCTTGAGCCCGGAATCGAGCGAAGCGACGAGTTCACCGTCGCCGGCCAGCTGCTGACCGACGTCGGCGGCTCGATCGGGTCGAGCGTCCTCTCGACACCGGGGATGATCGCGATGATGGAGGGCAGCTCGGCGATGCTCGCGCTCGAGAACCTGCCCGACGGGAGCGCGACGGTCGGTTTCGAAGTCTGCGTCAAGCACGTCGCGGCGGCCGCCGAGGGGTCGACGTGCAGGGTTCGGACGGTCCTGCGCGAGGTCGTCGAAGATCGCAAGCTGCGTTTCGACGTCGAGGTGACCGAGGGCGAGCGGACGATCGGCATCGGCACCCACGAGCGGCGCGTGATCGCCGTCGGCCAGCTCGGCTGAGGCGGCGGCCGAGGAACCCGCGCCGGGGCGGTGCCGCAGCGGGGGAGAGCCCCGCGCGATTGGCGACTTAGGCACACCAGGGTGTGCTCAAAACGCCAATCGATCACCGACAGCCCCTGGTCGCTCGCGTCCAAGCAGCACGGTGTGGTCTCCTTCTCGCAACTGGCGGCCCTGGGGCTCAGCAGGCGCGCGATCCAGCATCGAGTAGAGCGTGGACGTCTGCACCACGTGATGCGCGGGATCTACGCGGTCGGACGGCCCGAGCTGACGCGGCACGGGCGGTGGATGGCGGCGGTGCTCGCCTGCGGGCCCGGCGCCGTCCTCAGCCACGGCAGCGCCGCCGAACTCTGGGAGATTCAACCTCAATCGAGCGGGAGGATCGAGGTTTCCAGGGTCGGTGCGCAGCCTGCGCGAAGGCCGGGCGTTCGCGTCCATCGCCGCAGAAGGCTCGAGCCCGATGATCTCGCGGTTCGGACGGGGATTCCTGTTACCTCGCCGATCCGGACCCTGGTCGATCTCGCTGTGATCATCGGGCCGGGTCGATTGGAGCGAGCTGTGAACGAGGCCGACCGCCTCGATCTGGTTGACCCGACGCGCCTGCGGAGGGGCCTCGAGGACCTGCGTGGCCGGCCCGGCGTCGGCCGGCTCCGGACGCTGCTCGACCGCCGCACGTTTCGGCTCACCGATTCAGAGCTCGAGAGTCGATTCCTCGCCCTCGTGGACCGCGCTGGCCTTTCGCGTCCTCAGACCCGGCGGCGCCTAAACGGGTTCCGCGTCGACTTCTTCTGGCCCGACCTGGGGCTGGTGGTCGAGACCGACGGGCTTCGCTATCACCGAACCCCCTCGCATCAGGCTCGCGATTTGGCCCGGGACCAGGCTCACACCGCCGCCGGTCTCACCCCACTCCGTTTCTCTCACGCTCAGGTGCGCTTCGAACCCGATCGGGTCCGCGACACCCTCGCTTCCGTCGTTGACCGGCTCGCGGCACAAGGGTCGTAGGCTCTCGTTGCATGAGCGTCGAGCTTCCGAGCAGCGTGAGGATCAGAGAGGTCGGGCCGCGCGACGGGTTCCAGAACGAGCCCGAGGAGATCGCGACAGGCGACAAGGTGAGGCTGATCGACCTCCTCTCCGCCTCGGGCCTGACCCGGATCGAGGTCACCTCGTTCGTGCGGCCCGAGGTGATCCCGCAGCTCGCCGACGCCGAGGAGGTGCTGGCCACGGTCGAGCGCCGCGAGGGAGTCTCGTTCTCGGTCCTGATTCCGAACGAGCGCGGGCTCGAGCGGGCGCTGACGATGCGCGACCGGTTCGACGAGGTCAACGTCTTCGTCTCGGCCTCGGAGACGCACAACCGCAAGAACGTCAACCGCTCGATCGAGGAGTCGCTGGCCGGGCTCGAGCGCACGTTGGCCACCGCGACCGACGCCGGGCTGCGCTGCGAGGGCGTGATCTCCGTTTCGTTCGGCTGCCCCTATGAGGGGGAGGTGCCGCGGGAGCGCGTTTTCGAGATCGCCGAGCGGCTGGCGGCCGCCGGCTGCGAGGAGATCGGGTTCGGCGACACGACCGGGATGGCCAACCCGCGCCAGGCGCACGGGTTCTTCGCCGCCGCCCGCGAGCGGCTCATCGGGGTCGAGCTGACCGCCCATTTCCACAACACCCGCGGCCAGGGGCTCGCCAATGTGCTGGCCGCGCTCGAAGAGGGGGTCGAGTCATTCGAGTCGAGCTTCGGCGAGCTCGGCGGCTGCCCGGTGCCGCCGGGCTCGACCGGCAACATCGCCACCGAGGACCTGGTCTCGATGCTGGACGAGTTGGGGATCGCGACCGGGGTCGACCTGCCGCGCCGGATCGAGGCGGGGCAGGCGGCCCAGGAGACGTTG
>DASXBC010000128.1:0-14708 GCA_036406355.1 Solirubrobacterales bacterium
GCGGCCTCGAGCGGCACCGCCGCCTGCTCGAAGTCGGCCTCCTCGAGCAGCTCGATTCCACGCCTGTAGAGGGTGAGTACGGAGTCGCGATCGTGGTCTGTGCTCATAGGTCAGAGTGTAGGGAGGCGCTTGGAGTAGAAAACGCGCTCGAACCCGTTGTCGGTCCGGCGCTCGACCTCGCTGTAGCCGAGAAGCCGTAGATCCGCTGGTTGCGCGTCATCAGGACGTGGGTGAAGAGCCGCAGCTCGGCGACTCCGCGCTGGCGGGCCTGGTCCTCGGCGAAGGCGAGCAGCGCGCGGCCGACGCCGGCTCCCTGCCGGGCCGGGGCGACGGCGACGTTCTCGATCTCCACGTGGTCGCCCTCGGGGACGAGCACGATCGCGCCGGCGAGCGCGCCTCCATCCTCGGCGACGAACAGCGTCCCCTCTCGGACCGTCGCGGCGTAGTCGGCGTCCATCGGCGCCGGGCGGACGCCGATCTCCCCGACGTATCCCTCGTAGGCGCGCTCGACGAGCTCGGCGACGGCGGCGACGTCCGCCATCTCGCCGGGACGGATCCGAACGGTCATCCGACTTCGGCCAGGCGCCGGGCGAGGAACCGGCGGTCGGGATCGGAGCGGGTCAGCTCGAGCGCCCGCCCGTAGGCCGCCCGCGCCTCCTCGGCGCGCCCGAGCCGGCGCAGGAAGTCGGCTTTCGTTGCGTGCAGGTGCGGGTATGACTCGAGCTCGAGCCCCTCGATCGCCTCCAGCCCCGCGGCCGGGCCCTCGGTCGCCGCGACCGCGACTGCGCGGTTCAGCTCGACGACCGCAGAGTCGGTCCTCCGCGCCAGCTCGGCGTAGAGCTCCGCGATCCGCGCCCAATCTCGCTCCTCCTCGACGTGAAGGGCCGCGATCCGGGCCTGGAGGACGTAGGGGTCCTCGCCGCGCAGCGCATCCGCCCGCGCCAGGCGGGCCCGTCCGGCGTCGATCAGGTCCCGGTCCCAGAGCCGCCGGTCCTGGTCCTCGAGCAGCACCAGCTCGCCGTCGCGGAACCGTGCCGCGCTGCGCGCCTCGAGCAACAGCATCAGCGCCAGCAGGCCCTGTGCCTCGGCCTCTTCGGGCATCAGGTCGGCGAGCGCGGTGCCGAGCCGAATCGCCTCGTCGGCCAGCTCGCCCCGCCCGCCGAAGCCCTCGTTGAAGATCAGGTAGACGACCGCGAGCACCGCGGCGAGCCGCTCGGGCAGGAGATGGTCGGGCGGCACCCGGAACGGGATCCCGGCGGCGGCGATCTTCTGCTTGGCGCGGACAAGCCGCTTCGCCATCGTCTCCCGCGGGACGACGAAGGCTCGAGCGATCTCCTCAGTGCTGAGGCCGCCCATCGCCCGCAGCGTCAGCGCCACCTGCGCCTCGGTCGCGAGCGCCGGGTGGCAGCAGGTGAAGATCAGCTCGAGCCGCTCATCCGGGATAGCCGGCAACTCGCCCTCCTCCTCCGCCTCGGGGATCGCCAGCAGATGCGCCTTCGCCGCCAGGGTGCGCTCGCGCCTGATCCTGTCGATCGCCCTGTTGCGGCCGGTTGTGAGGAGCCAGGCGGTCGGGTTGGCGGGGGCGCCCTCGAGCGGCCAGCGCTCGGCGGCGATCGCGAACGCCTCCTGCGCGGCTTCCTCGGCGAGGTCGATGTCGCCGAGGAAGCCGACGAGTGCCGCAAGGACGCGGCCCCACTGGTCGCGGAACGCCCGCTCGGTGACCGTCCCTGCTGTCAACGCTCGACGATCGGGCGCACCTCGATCGCGCCGCCGAGGCGGGCCGCCGGGATCCGCGCCGCCAGCTCGATCGCGGCATCGAGGTCGTCGGCCTCGAACAGCAGGTAGCCCCCGATCGCCTCCTTGGTCTCGACGAACGGGCCATCGGTCGTCAGCGTCCTCCCGTCCTCGACCCGCACCGTGGTCGCCGTCTCCGGCGGCGAGAGCTGCATTCCGGGGCTGACGCCGGGGGTTTCGTTGAGCGCCCTGTAGTCGTCGACGATCTGGCGCCGCTCCTCGTCGGAGAGGCGGTCCCACTCCTCCGAGGGCGGGGTCGGGGTCGTGCCCTGGTTGATCATCAGCATGTACTTCATCGTTCCTCCTTTGGAGAGCAGTGTCTGCTCCGAAGACGAACGGGAAGCCCGCGGATGGACACTAGCCGCGGCCGGCCCGGCCGCGCCCTTCGTCGAGGCCGCGCTGGCCCTGCCTGAACCCGGTGCCGATTCCGAATGAGTCGGCGGTCCAGTCGATCGCCCGGAGGCTGCCGCGCGGCCGGTAGGCGCGCATCGTCTCGACGTGAAACGGGAGCGAGACGAACCGCCGCAGCGCCGCCTCGTCGGTCCAGGCCGACAGCGACCCTCCGCGGCTTCTGAAGAGCTGCCAGTAGACGGTGACGCCGACGGCACCGTCGAGTTCGGCGATTTCGCGGCGCAGCCGCTGCGCCGCCCGGTAGATGCGGGGGAGGTCGCGCAGGGTGTCCGGGGTGAACTCGGTGTAGCTGACGAAAAACGGGCCGGCGGACTCGGCGGCGGGTCCGCGCCTCCAGCTCGTCCGCACCCGCAGGTCGGAGAGCGAGTCGCCGAGGGCGGCGCTAGGCAGGGATTGGCACAGTGCGCTCGAGCTCATAGAGGGTCTCCAGCGCGTCGCGCAGGGCTTCGACCCGCTCCCTGCCGATCCGCTCCGCCCACTCGTCCTCGATTTCGGCGAAGATCTCGCGGGCCGTGTTCTTGGCCTCGGTGCCGCGCTCGGTCAGGCGGATGATCTTGGCCCGGCCGTCTACCGGGTCGGGGACCCGCTCGACATATCCCATCGCCTCGAGATCGCAGACGAACTCGCCGACCGCCTGCTTGCTATGGCCGGCGAGCTCGGCCAGCTCGGTCAGCCTGGCCCCGTTGGGATAGATCCAGCGGAAGACGCAGCCGTGGGCCGGGCGGATGTCGGCGAAACCGCGCTCGGAGAGCCGCCTGTGCAGCTCCTCGAAACCGGCTTCGCGGGCGTTTTCGAGCAGCGGCGGGAGCGGAATCCAATCGTCTTTCGGTGTCCTCACGCTCATCTGTGATCCCTCTCACGCATTCTAACCGTAAGGCAGGCTGACTATCTGATACGGTCGCCTTATCAAGTCACCTTACAAGGTTGCTTGACCGATTGTACACCCCGCTCAGGAGGGCTTCGATGGATCGAAAATGGTGGACCCTGATCACGGTCTCGGTGGCGACTTTCATGCTGTTGCTCGACATCACCGTCGTCAACACAGCGCTTCCGGCGATCGAGGAAGACCTGCACGCGAGCTTCACCGATCTTCAGTGGGTGATCGACGCCTACACCCTCTCGCTGGCCGCGCTGGTGTTGACCGCAGGGTCGCTCGCCGACCGCCTCGGGCGGCGGCGCGTTTTCGGCGTCGGGGTCGCGATCTTCACCGCCGCCTCGCTGGCGGCCGGGCTGGCGACGACGCCGACGATGCTCAACATCGACCGCGCGGTGCAGGGGATCGGCGGCGCGATCATGTTCGCCGTCTCGCTGGCGCTGATCGCGCAGGAGTTCGCGGCCGGCCGCGAGCGGGCGATGGCGATGGCCACCTACGGCGCTACGATCGGGATCGCGGTGGCGATCGGGCCGCTCGTCGGCGGCGCGCTGACCGACGGACTCGGCTGGCGATCGGTGTTCCTGCTCAACGTGCCGATCGGGATCGCGGCGGTCGCGGCGACGTTCACGAAGCTGCGCGAGACGCGTGACCCGAACGCGACCAGAATCGACTGGGCCGGGCTGGTGACCTTCAGCACCGCCCTGTTCCTGCTGGTGCTGGCGCTGCTGCGCGGCAATCAGGAGGGCTGGGGCAGCGAGGTGATCCTCGGCCTGTTCGGCGGCGCTGCGGCGCTGCTGGCTGGGTTCGTCGCGATCGAGCGGCGGGTCAGCGAGCCGATGCTGCCGCTCCATTTCTTCCGCAGCCACGCCTTCAGCGGCGTCCAGGTCGCGGCCTTCGCGGTCTCCGGCTCGATGTTCGCGCTGTTCCTCTACCTGACGCTCTACCTGCAGAACTACCTCGGCTACTCGCCGCTCGAAGCCGGGATCCGCTACCTGCCGATCACCGTCGGGGCCTTCCTCGTCGCCCCGGTGGCGGGCGTCCTGCTCGGCCGCCTGCAGGCGCGGGTCCTGCTCGCCGCCGGGCTCGCGCTCTCCGGTGGAGGGCTGCTGCTGATGTCGGGAATCCAGGCGAGCTCGGAGTGGACCACGCTCCTGATCGGCTTCATCGTCTCCGGCGTCGGGGTCGGGCTCCTCAACCCGGTGATCGCCGACGTCGCGCTCAGCGTCGTCCCGAAAGAGCAGAGCGGGATGGCGGCAGGGATCAACGACACCTTCCGCCAGGTCGGGATCGCGGTCGGGATCGCCGCCTGGGGCGCGCTGTTCCTCGGCCGCGGAGCCGACAAGGTCTCCGAACTGGCCGCCGGCACCCCGGCCGCCCACGGCGACCACCCGCGGCAGCTGATCGAAGCAGCCTCCTCGGGCAACCTCAGCCAGGCGCTCAACTCGGTGCCCGACGGCGCACGTGAAACCGTCGCCCACGCGGCCCGGGAAGGATTCCTCTCCGGGATCAACGAGATCCTCCTGCTCGGAGGCCTGCTCTCCCTGATCGGGGCGGCGCTGGCGCTGCTGCTGGTCCGCGAGGGCGAGATCGAGCGCGAGGAAATCCTCGAGGAGGGCGAGCGCGAGACCGGCGACGGCCAGCTCGCCTTCGGCGGGGCGCACGCCTAGCACCGGGGTCCCCGCCGGCGCCTTGACGCCGGCGGGGACCTGGTCCACCATCTGACGATGTGCCGTCCCGGGTTCGGCTGCGTCGGTCTCGTCCTGCTGCTGCTCGCGCTGCCGGCTCCACTGGCTGCTGGCGCGGAAACCGCGAACGTCGCCGGAGACTCCTCGCTGACTCACTACGTCGGCACGAATGGCTTGGACGACCTGTCGGTCTCGGTCGAAGCTGCGAAATGGGTCTTCCACAGGAACGGGCTGCAGCAGGCACCGATCGCCGCCGGCGAACACTGCGCCGATACCTCCGGGGGAGAACAGAAGACGGTGGCGTGCGACCTGACCGATCTCGTCGAACTCGACCTCAGCGACGGCGACGACCGTTTGATCGGCGGGGCCGAAGCGAACGAAATGATCGTCCACGCCGGCGCCGGTGAAGATTCGCTGACGATCAGCAGCGACCATGCGAACGTCCTCGAGGGTGAAGACGGCAACGACACCTTCGAGCTCGGCGGTGGTTCCGGTCAGGACACCATCAACGGTGGCGCCGGCGATGACCTGATCAAAGAACCGGCTGGGCCCGACACGATCAACGGTGGCCCCGGGACCGACACGGTGATGTACCAGAAGGCAGGAGCGGAAAGCCTCACCGTCACCCTCGATGACGAACGCAACGATGGCCCGGGGGCGGGCCAGGACATCCACTCCGACGTCGAGAACCTGACCGGCGGTCCGGAGAGGGACCATTTCGTCGGCTCCGACGGAGCGAACGTGCTGAAGGGCGAAGGGGGCGAGGACGAACTCAAAGGCGGGGCCGGTGAGGACACCCTCGAAGGCGGCGGGGACGATGACACCATCTTCGCCCGCGACGGCGAGCACGATGTCGTCGACTGCGGTTTCGGGGAAGACTCGGCCACGGTCGATGCCGTCGACACGGTGATCGACTGCGAGCACGTCAGCTATCCGGACGCCGACCTCGACGGCTCGGCTTCGAACGTCGACTGCAACGACAACGACGCCTCGATCCACCCCGGCGCCGTCGAGGTCCCGGGCGACGGCATCGACCAGGACTGCTCGGGGGCCGACGCGCCCCTCCGCCTGACCGCGGCGCTCCCGTCGACGCCCTCGGGCTCACTTGCCGGGAAGAGGATGGCCAAGATCCACAAGGGCTCGGGATCGGCGTCGTTCCGTTGCGGGGCTGCCGCCGGCGACACCTGCTCGGTCAAGGGCAGCCTGCTCCAGAAGGGCAGGGGCAGAAAGATCGGGTCGGTCTCGGGCAGCGTGCCCGGCGGCAGCACCGACAAGTTGGCCCTGCGTCTGAACGGCACCGGCCGCGAACTGCTCGAGGACGCGGGCAAGCTCAGCGCGACGATCCAGGGGACCGTGACGAACGAGGCGGGCGCCGTCTCGAAGCTGAAAGCGACGATCCAGCTGACGTCCTCGCCAAAGGCCAAGCGGTCATAGATACGGCGCGCCCGATCGTTCTCATCGCCCGCCGGATCCCGGCCGTCGGCGCCGGGCGGATCGCCGAACGCTGCGAGGTGCGCGAGGGAGGGCTAGGGGCGACGCCAGAGGCGATCGGCGAGCTCGCGCAGGGCGTCGCCGCGATCGTCGCCGACCCGACTGTCGCGGTCGGCTCGGAGCTGCTCGACGCTGCCGGCCCCGGGCTGAAGATCGTCGCCAACTTCGCGGTCGGCTACGACAACATCGACCTCGATGCCTGCCGCGAGCGTGGCGTGATCGCCACCAACACGCCCGACGTCCTCACCGACGCGACGGCCGAGCTCGCCCTGGCCCTGACCCTGGCCGCGGCACGAGGCCTGCCCGCCGCCGAGCGACGGCTGCGGGACGGGGAATGGACCGGGTTCGACACCACCGGGGATCTCGGGACAGGGCTCAGCGGCGCCACCTTCGGGATCGTCGGCATGGGGAGGATCGGCCGGCGATACGCCGAGCTCGTCCGGCCGATGGCGGGCTCGATCCTCTTCACGGCCCGTGGCCCGAAGCCGGAGGCCGAAGCGGCGCTGGGCGCGGCGCGGGCCGACCTCGAGCGACTCCTCCGCAACTCCGACGTCGTCAGCATCCACGCCGCGGCGACGGCGGCGACGGCGGGCCTGATCGGGACCCGCGAGCTGCGCCTGATGCAACCCGCCGCGATCCTCGTCAACACCGCCCGGGGCTCGCTCGTCGACTCGGCGGCCCTCGCCACCGCGCTGGCTGATGGGACGATCGCAGCGGCCGGCCTCGATGTTTACGAGAAAGAGCCGGCGGTGCCGGCGGAGCTGCTCGCGGCGCCGAACTGCGTCCTCCTCCCCCATGTCGGCTCGGCGACGGTCTCCGCCCGCGACGGGATGGCCGGCCTGGTCGCCGACTCGGTGCTCGCGGCCCTCGACGGCCGCGAGCCTCCGAACCGGGTCGCCTGAGGAGCCCTACGGCTTGATGTGGTTGTGGACCGCGACCTCGATCGTCCGCTGTTCGGCGCCCGCCGGGGCGCCGGCGGCGGCGGCGATCTTTTCCAGCGCCGGGGTCAGCCGCTCGGCGTTGAAGCTGTCGTAGGCCTCGCGCGACTCCCAGACGTCGGTGATCGTCCACTTGCCGTTTACCTCGCCGACCCAGTGGAAGATCAATCCCGGCGGCGGGTCGGCGACGATGTCCATCTCGGCGTTGACCGCGTCGTACACGTCGGGGCCGACGCCCTCCGGGAAGTCGGTGTTGATGATCGCAACGGCCATCTTTCTCCCTTCGCTGTTTGATCGTTGGGGCGAGCCTAATCGCCGGCGGTTCGCGGGTGGGAACAATCGGGTATGGAAGAGGGATGCTCTTCGGTCGCGAACATGTCGAGCGCTACCGGGCCACCGATGGCGAGGAGGGCCATGGGTGGCGTGGGACGCAGACCCTGCTGCTGACGACGACCGGACGCCGCAGCGGAGAGCCGCGCACGACGCCTCTCATCTACGCCCCGGCGGGCGAGAACGCCTACACCGTGATCGCCTCGAAGGGAGGCTCCGACACGCCGCCCGCCTGGTACCTCAACCTCTCCGAGGATCCCGAAGTCGAGGTCCAGATCATGGGCGACCGGTTCAGGGCCCGCGCCCGCACCGCCGACCCCGAGGAGAAGCCGGCGATGTGGGAGACGATGGTCGGCGAGTGGCCCGATTACGACGCCTACCAGCGCAACACGACCCGCGAGATTCCGGTCGTGGTGCTGGAGCGCCTCCGATCTTGACCACTGAGGTCTTTTCGACCGGTTTAGACTGGGCGGGTGCGACGGATTGTTGGGGCGTTGGTCGTCTGCATCTCAGTGGTTGCGTTCTCTGATCTCGCCCAGGGGAAGGGATCGACCTTCATCCCCGCCCCGGCCTATCCGAAGAGCAGGCTGGCGATCAAGCTCACCGGCAACCCGCGGGCCGGCAGCATCATCAAGCTCGTGGTCACGGGGTCGAACGCGCCGTTCGAAATCGGCGGCCCGGGCAGCGGCAGCTCTCTCTCCTACCAGCTCGACGCCTTTGCCCAGAACGCCAAGATCGTCCCCAAGTGCCCTCGCTCGTTCGCCGAAGAGTTCCAGAACCAGATCAACCTCGGCATCACCCAAATCGCGACGGGACTGAACGAGGGGCACTTCGGGCGGTTCCGGATCCCGATCCGCGTCCAGACCAGCCGCAGCGTGCGCCACATCGTCGTCTGCGCCTACAGCCGCCTGGTCGAAGACGACGCCGCGGTCTCGGCGCTCGGCTTCACGCTGCGCCGCTGACCCGACGGCCTCCCCGACTCGGTTCAACCTCCTCGTACTGCCGTGTAGAGTCGAACCGGCTTCTTCCCTCTTCTGCCGACCGGGGAGCGAAAGGAGAAAATGGCGAACGCCGCACCCACTCCGAGGGCCGTCGCGCTCGTCCTCGTCCCGGCGCTGGTGCTGATGCTCGCTTTCGCGTTCTCCTACGTCGGCGCCTTCCACGATCCCACCCCGCACAGCGTGCCGGTGGCGGTCGTCGGGCCGCCGCCGGTCGCGATGGAGCTTGACAACCTGCCGGGCGATCCGCTCGACGCGCGCCTGGCATCCTCGCGTCGCGATGCGCTGTCGCAGATCGACGACCGCGAGGTCTACGGCGCCTACCTGGCCGGCTCCAACCGCCTCTTCGTAGCCTCGGCTGCCAACGCGGCAACCGCGATCGCGCTGACGGCGACGTTCGGTCGTGTCGCCGCCGCGCACGGACGGCCGCCCGCCCGCATCACCGACGTCAAGCCGCTGCCGCGCAAGGATCCGAACGGCACCGCGGCGTTCTACGCGATGATCGCGTGGATGTTCGGCGGCTACATCGCCGCGACGCTGATCGGGTTGGTCGGGAGCCCGCGCAGCACCAGCCGCCAGCGCGCCGCAGCGCGGATCGGAGCGCTCGCCGGGTTTTCAATCCTCGCCGGGATCCTCAGCGTGCTCATGCTGCGGGTCTGCTTCGGGGTCTTCGCGGGTGACGTCGTCGCGCTGTGCGGGATCGCCGCTCTGACCGTGTTCGCAAGCGCCGCCGCCACGGCGGGCATCCAGGCCGCCGCCGGCCCCGCCGGGACCGGTCTCGTCATCCTCGTCTTCGTCATCCTTGGCAACGCTGCGT
Source organism: Solirubrobacterales bacterium (assembly GCA_036406355.1). Lineage (GTDB taxonomy): Bacteria > Actinomycetota > Thermoleophilia > Solirubrobacterales > 70-9 > VRUE01. The sequence goes on from DASXBC010000128.1 coordinate 9,339, forward strand.
CGGGTGGGCCCTTCGCCCGGCCCCTGCTGCCGGGGCTGTGGAGGACGGTCGGCGGCCTTCTCCCACCGGGGGCGAGCGTCGACCTGGCGCGGTCGTCTCTGTTCTTCGACGGCGCGCGGATCGCCGGCCCGATTCTCGTCCTGGTCGGCTGGGCGGCGGTGGGTACCGCGCTGGCGCTGGCGCTCGGCGGTCGCATCGTCGACCCGGTTGATGCCGAGGCAGCCGCGGCCGCGGGGGCTGCGGTGTGAACGCAGGCCGGGAGGCCTGAGGCCGCTCGTTGAACAACCATGAACGGAAGGAGCAAAGATGGCGACCCTCCATTTCAAGGCGACTACCACCGCGACACCCGAACAGTGGGTGGCGGCGCTGACCGACTTCGGGCCGGGGCGCTCGAAGCTTTTCGAAAACAGCGCTGACGACGATCTCGAGGTTCACGACAAGGGTCCGACCGAAGCCGACGTCACCGAGGGCTCGAGCGGCATCTGGGAGCGCCTCCACTACGACTGGTCGGACCCCAATCGCGTCGTCCTGACCACCACCGACTCCAATACCTGGGGCGGCGACTCGAGCCATACCTACACCTTCACCCGGGAGCCCGACGGGAGGACCGACGTGGACTACGTCGTGGTGCGGGAGGGCAAGAACCTCAAAGGACGACTGCTCGGCGTCGTCGTCGGGACGGTCGGCAAGGGCCGACTGGAAAAGGCGTTCACGGGCGCGGTCAAGGCGATCGAGGACCGCGGCGGCGGGGCCAGCACCACGGACGCCTCCTGAGCGTCCCGGGCGGCGGTCCCGCGGCGGTGGTACTCCGGATCCGGCCCGCGGTCCCGGCGACCCCACGGTCCTGCGCGCAGGCGTTAGCGTTCGGATTGGTCAACCGGGGAGGTCAGTGCGATGACACAGCGGAGTGAGATTGCGCCCGGGGTCGGGGCACTCGCGGTTGCGCTCGCGATGCTGCTCGTCGGCTCGTTGTGCGCGACCCCCGCGCGCGCCGAAACCTATTGCGCCCCGGCGCCCTGCGGCGAAGGCACCGCGGTGACGACGATTGGGGAAGCCGTCGAAATGGCGGACTCGAATCCCGGACCCGACGTGGTGGCGATCCAGCCCGGGGTCCACGACACGCCGAACGGGCCCTGCGGAGGGCTCTACGTCGATCAGGAGGACACCCACCTGCGGGGCGCCGGGATCGACCAGACCGTTCTCACGTTTCCGGCACTCGAACCCACCGACACCTTCACCCGGCGGGTGATCTGCGGCCACATGCAGCTCTCCGACCTGACCCTGCGACTGCCGTCGGACGTAACGCCGGGCAACAACTCCAGCGTCCAGGGGCTTGATCTGTACAGCGGCATGGTCGATCACGTCAAAGTCGACGCGGTGGGGGCGACATTCGGCGCCGGGGACGACGACGGCAAGGCCGAAGCCATGCTGCTGCGAGAAGGCGCGGCGCATGACATCGAAGTGGACCTCGATCCCGCCCTCGACACCGAAGGCATCGAAACCGGTTACCTGACCGAACTCAGCGATGTCACAGTTCGTGCCAGGCGAAGCGCTCTTTCGAGCAGGGTCGGACAGGAAGCGGGGCAGCCGCCGATGTCGGTCAGCCGTGTGGTCCTGGAAGGCAACCCCGCCCTGTCGGTCTCAAACGAGGCCGGGCTGGACACGCGGATGGACCTGAGCGACGCCGTGCTCGACACATCGACGACGCCGTCGGCCGAACCGGCCGTCGGGGTCTTCGACAACAACGGACTCCCGCCCAACACGATCGAACTGGCGATGGACCGGGTGACGATCGTCGGCAATGGCAACCCCGAAAGTGTCGCCATGAACGTTTTCGGCGAGGGAGGGCCCGAGCCGACCGTGCTCGAAGCGAGGCACATCATCGCCACCGGCTTCGCCAAGACCCTTCTGATGGGGCTGTTCGGGAGCGACGTCAACGCCAATATCGATTTCTCCGTTCTCGATCTGAGTCCGGCGGCGATCGACCAGGAAGGCCCCACGGGCGCCGCGACAACCGATTTCGGGCCAGGCAACCGGGCGGGCGACCCTCTTCTGGTGGCTCCGGCCAGCGGCGATTACCATCTGGCGTCGGGCTCACCGGCGATCGACATCGGTGGGGACGACCTGGTCCCCGGCTCGACCGACCTCGACGGCAACCCGCGACCGGTGGATGGCGATGGCGACGGTCTCGCCCTCCCCGACGCCGGCGCGTTCGAGTTCCCGTCGCCGGGCGGGCCGGTCGCGACCCCGGCATCGCCACCATCGAACCTCTTCAGCCTCGGCAAGCCGAAGCTGAACCAGAAGAGGGGAACGGCGAAGCTGCCGGTCTCCGTCCCCGGCCCGGGGTCGCTTCTCCTCACCGGCAGGGGCGTGGTCAAGCGGAGGAAGGCGGTGGCCGCGGCAGGCACCGTCAGGTTGCTGATCAAAGCGACCGGCGGGGCGAAGAAAACGCTGGACGCGACGGGCAAACGGCGAGTGAAGGCGACGGTCACCTACACGCCGACCGGCGGCATCGCCAAAAGCAAGAGCAAGCAGCTGATCCTGAAAGAGCGACTGGGCTAGCCACCCTCGAGCCCGAACCCAATCGAGAGGAGCGGAGACGATGAACCCGACAGCCGAATATGTGGTCGACCAGGTCGACGCCAAGGGCTATGAGCCGGAAATCATCGACGGGTCCCAGGTGGGGGAGTTCCACCAGCTCGAGCCGATGGGGGCCTCCGCCACCGACCTTGACGTCAGCCTCTGGCGCTCGGACCCCGCGACTTACGACTACATGTTCTCCAGGGACGAGGCAAACCTCGTCGTCGCCGGCGCGGCCACGGTCGATCTCCCTGAAACAGGCGAGAGAATCGAGCTCCGGGAGGGGAACGTCGCCTACTTCAGGGCCGGCATCCGGTCGATCTGGACGATCACGGAGCCGTTCACGAAGTTCGTCGTGATGCCGAACTGAGGCGGCTCGACGAAGTACCGCTACGGGGATTCGAACCCGGTTTCCGGACCGAGAATCAGCTCAACCGACTGCGTCGGCCCACTCGCTGAGGCGACCCGCGAATTGGGGGGTCGCCGCGTCGACCTCGACGATCGCGTCGGCGGGAACGTCCGCCTTGCGGGCGGCGGCCATGATCGCCTCCGGCGACGGTGCCTCATAGAGGCAGTAGGTGCGGCGCCGGTCTGCGCTGAGGAAGGAGAACAGCCAGCGGACTCCCTCGCCGCCGTTGATCTCCTCGATCAGCTCAACGTCCTCTTCGCTGAGATCCAGCTGATCGGCGAAGTTGCGTTCGATCAGGTAGAGGGGCATTCGCTGATCGTAGCGGGGATTTCGGCTCACCGAGAAGCGAGCCCATGGCGATGCGCATAGGACGCCGCCTCGGTCCGGTTCATGGACTCGGTCTTGCGCAGGATGCTGCGTATGTGGTTGGCCGCGGTGTGCTCACTGATCGAGAGCCTGACGCCGATCTCGCGGTTGCTGAGGCCCTCCGCGACGAGCGCCAGGACCTGCACCTCGCGCGGCGAGAGGCTGTCGGGCAGATCGACCGTGATCGCGCCGATCCCGAGGTCGCGGATTTTCCCGAGCAATCCCTCCATCCCGATCTGCTCGGCCAGAGCGGCGGCCTCACCGAGCAGCTCCCCGGCCCGCTCGCGACTTCCGGCACCACGGCCATGCAGCAAGCGACCGTACTCATATGCGGTGTGCGCCAGCCAGGTCGACGCCCCCATCCGCCGGTTCAGGTCCATCGCCTGCTCGAAGTGCGCTTCCGCGCGCTCCGGCTCCTTCAGCGTGGCGGCGAGCATCCCCAGGTAGCGATCGGCCGCCCCGTAGCACGCGACCAGGTGGCCGATCATCACGTTGCTGCCGGCCTGGGCCTCCAGCTCCGGGTAGACGATCGCGGCCATCGTCTCGTCGCCGAGCGCCGCGCATGCGTCTGCCAGGTAGACGAGCGCGGCCGTCCAGAGCGAGGTCCGGAAGCCATCGATGCCCTGGGCGGCGAGGGCGGCCAATTCTCGCCGTGCCTCACGCTCCATTCCCAGCTCAGCGAGGACGGCGACCAGCCCGGGGCGCCACGGCCCCTCACGATCGACTCCTCCGGCAAGAATCCTCATCGCCGGGGCCAACTCGGCCAGTCGGCCCTGCTCGCGACGGAGGCTGAACATCTGGATGCCGTGGGTGCCGGATGCGTCGCGGCCGATCAGGAGCCCTCCCCATTCGCGCGAGCGCTCCGCCATTGCTTCACTTTCCGTGAGGTTCCCCTGGCAGAGAGCGATCGCCGAGCCGTAGTGCTCGGCGACATGGTTCATGAACGGCTGCGCCGTCCGCTCCGCCATCTCCCGCACCACTGCGACTTCGGCCCGGGCCGAGTCGAGGTCGCAGAGGGCGACGAAGGTCGGTACCCGCCAAGCCATCGCCTCGGTCTGGATCTCGGTGTCCCCCATCTCCTCGGCGAGGTCCCGCGCCTCGGTCAGCATCGCCAGGATCTCCTCGAGCGCGGTCGTCCCCCGTGCCCAGTAGGACCGGATCAGCACCGCAGCCAACCCGCTGCGGTCGCCGCGCTCCCTTGCCAGCGCGATCGCGTTGCCGCGCACGACAGCTCCCCGCGCCGGCTCACCGGCGAAGCTGAGCGCGCGAGCGAGGCCTGCGAGCAGGCCGATCCGCAGCTCGGCATCCTCCTCGCCGACCGCGGTCAGAGCCTCCTCCAGCAGCTCGATCGAGACCCGGCTCGCGATTCCGGGCCGCCAGCACGCCTCCTCGTAGCCGATCGCAGCCCGCGCCAGCAGCGCGGCGCTCCCGAGCCGGCGGGCGATCTCCGCCGCCGCGACGAACGCTTCCTGCGCATCTGTCGCGCTACCCGCCCGATGGCTGGCCGAGCCGAGCTCAAGAAGGACGCCGGCTCGCTCGGCATCGTCGTCGATACCGATCTCGATCGCGGTCTGCAGCCGTGCCCCGGCGTCGTCGAAGGCGAGAGCGGCACTCGCCGCCCCGGCCGCTCGCAGGTTGTAATCGACGGCCCGCTCGGCCCCGCCGAAGGGCGCCGCGGCGCCGAAGTGATGGGCGAGGTCTGCGAGCGCACGGTCGGAGGCGCCGCCGGTGCGCTCAAGCTCCTCCCCGACGCGGAGGTGCAACTCTGCCCGTCGGAGGTGCGAAAGGCGGTCATAGAGCGCCCTCCGCACGATCTCGTGGGTGAAGCGGCAGGCGAGCCGCTGCGAGCGCAGCTCCTCGATCATGCCGCTCTTCACCGCTTCCTCGAGTGCGACGAGCAGATCGGCCTCGCTGAGGCCGGCGGCGCGGCGGACCGGTTCGAGCTCGAACTCCGGACCGGCGACGGCGGCCAGCTCAAGCAGGTCCGTGGTCTTGGGGGCGAGGCGCGAGAGCCG
>DASXBC010000129.1:0-2066 GCA_036406355.1 Solirubrobacterales bacterium
TTCGCGGTCCGCGGTGCGGTCCAGGCCGACGCCAACGACGCCGACTCGATCCTGCGCGCGACCGGCGAGCTGATGCGCGAGCTGATCGCCCGCAACCAGCTGACCTCGGAGGGGATGGTGAGCTGCCTGTTCACGGCGACGGACGACCTCGACGCCGAGTTTCCGGCCGTCGCCGCCCGCGCCGCCGGTCTCGACTCGGTCCCGCTCCTCTGCTGCCGCGAGATCCCGGTCCCGGGTTCGATGCCGCGGGTGGTCCGGGCGATGGTCCACTACCACGCGCCGGTCGGCCACACGCCGCAGCACGTCTACCTCGGCGCGACCCAGGCGCTGCGCTCGGACCTCCACGCCGCCCAGTAGTCCTGGGAGAATGGGGCGCCGATGACCGTCACCTTCGCTGAGAAGCTCGCTCGCATGCCCGGCTACCAGGCCGGCGTCCCGACCGGCCACGCGCCGGAGTCGATCGCCGCCGCCGGGATCGCCCAGCTCGCCTCGAACGAGTCGCCGATCCCGCCGCACCCGAGGGTGGTCGAGGCGATTCGCGAGGCCGCCGAGGCGATGAACCGCTATCCGGATCCCGACGCGACCCTGCTGCGGCGCCGCCTCGCCGACCGCTACGAGACCGAGCCCGGCCGGATTGCGATCGGCAACGGCTCCTGCGAGATCCTCCTCGCCGCCGCCGACGCCCTCTGCGAGCCCGGCGCCGAGATCGTCTACGCCTGGCCCTCGTTCTCGATGTACCCGTACCTGCCGGCGCTCTCGGGGGCGCGGGAGATCAGGGTGCCGCTGGCCGAGGGTGACGTCCACGACCTCGACGCGATGGCCGCCGAGGTCACCGCTGCGACCCAGCTGCTGATCGTCTGCAACCCCAACAACCCGACCGGGACCCACCTGCCGGCGTCCGAGATCGCCGCCTTCTGCGAGCGGATCCCCGACCACGTCACGCTCATCCTCGACGAGGCCTACATCGAGTTCCAGACGAACGACGACCCCGACGCGACCCTCGACCTCCTCGGCCGGTTCCCGAACCTGGTCATCCTTCGCACCTTCAGCAAGTGCTACGGCCTGGCCGGGCTGCGGGTCGGGTTCGCGATCGGCTCCTCCAACTTCCGCGCGGCCGTCGATGCCGTGCGCCAGCCGTTCAGCGTCAACGCGCTCGCCCAGGCCGCCGGCGCCGAGGCGATCCTCCACTCCGACGACGTCCTGCGCCGGGTCGAGTCGACGATCGTCGAGCGCCTCCACGTCGAGGAGGGGCTGCGGGAGCTGGGTCTGGTGACGGCCGACACCCAGACCAACTTCTCCTGGATCGACCTCGCCGAGGCCGACGAGGGCGAGATCGTCGCCGGCCTCGGCGAGCGCCGGGTCGCCGTCCGCCCCGGCACCCCGCTCGGCAGCCCCGGCCACATCCGTGTCAGCTACGGGACCCGGCCTGAGAACGAACGCTTCCTGTCGGCGATGGGCGAACTGCTCGACTAACCCGGTTCCACCTGCTACAAAGTCAGCAATCGTGATCCGGAGCGGCATCGACACCGCGAGCGAACCCGGCGCCTCGAGCGCCGCCCTCGCCCCTGCCGCCCTCTCCTATTACTGGCGATTTAGCTAGGCGTCCGGCCCGCGGGTCGCAACTTGGCTGGGCGCCGTGTCCGTGGTTGGCGCGTCCGCCTGCGCGCACAGCAGGCGATCGCACTGAAAGTAAGGTTTGAAAGTGTGGAGAAAGGTGGCGACAAGATGATGATCGGAACGCAGACCGAGGCTCGTGACCGGGTCCGCGATCAGCGGATCGAGCGGATAGTCGAGCTTGTCTCGCCGGCGACCCTTCTGGGCGACCTGCCGCTCGGCGGCGACCGCGAAAGGGTCGTCGTCGAGGGCCGTCGGTCCGTCGAGGCCATCCTCGAGCGCGGCGACGACCGGCTCCTCGTCGTCGTCGGACCATGCAGCGTCCATGACCCGGACGCGGCGCTCGACTACGCCGGCAGGCTCGCAGAGACCGCGCGCGGTCATCGCGACGACCTTCTGGTCGCGATGAGGGTCTACTTCGAGAAGCCGAGGACGACGACGGGCTGGAAGGG
>DASXBC010000130.1:0-10761 GCA_036406355.1 Solirubrobacterales bacterium
GGCAGGTTACTCACGTGTTACTCACCCGTTCGCGGCTTTGCCCCAGGGCAAGCCCTGGTTCGTCGCACCACTTGCATGTGTTAAGCACGCCGCCAGCGTTCGTCCTGAGCCAGGATCAAACTCTCCGTGAAGGTACTTCTCTACAGAGAGTCGTCATGCCTGACTGCGGCCACCGTGTACACAAACTCGATGGCCGGCATGACGGGTAAATCAGATCCACCCGGCACGCTGACGGGCCGAGTGGATTCGGGCTCAAACAATCCACAGACCCGTGGGCCTGCGGAGTGCACGCTGCTCAGTTTTCAAAGACCGCTGCGTCTCTCGCGACGGGACTCGCCGCTCTTCACGCATGGGACGGGCACCGAGCCCTTCCCAGAGGGACCGGAAAGTATAGCGGCGAAGCGACCTCCTGGCTAGGCAGGCGCACGAAGGCGCCGGAATCGCCGCTTTCCGACCTGGAGCACCCTACCGTCGAGGTCGGCCGGATCGAAATCGAGCCGGTCGGCGGGGATCGTCTCGCCGTCCAGCTTGACGCCGCCTTGCCCGATCAGGCGCCTGGCCTCGCTCGAGCTCATCCCGAACAGGCCGCCCATCAGCTGGGGCATGTGGACCCGGCCGCCGTCGGTCCCGACATAGGGGTCGATCGCGGCCTCCTCGAGATCGGGCGGGACCTCGTGATCGACGAAGAGCCGGTTGAATTGCTCCTCGGCCGCTGCCGCCCGCTCCTCGCCGTGGTAGCGGGCCACGAGCCGGCGGGCCAGCTCGCGCTTCGCCTCGTTGGGCGGTCCGGCCGCGACCTCCTCGCCGAGCAGCAGCCGGTAATACTCGGGCATCGCGGCGTCCGGAACTCTCATCAGCCGGCCGAACATCTCCTCCGGGGCATCGGTGACGCCGACGTAGTTCCCGAGCGACTTGCTCATCTTCTGCGTGCCGTCGATTCCGACGAGGATCGGCAGGGTCAGGATCGACTGCGGCGCCTGCCCGTATGCGTTCTGCATGTCGCGGCCGAACAGCAGGTTGAATTTCTGGTCCGTCCCCCCCACCTCGACGTCGGCCTCGATCGCGACCGAGTCATAGCCCTGGAGAAGCGGGTAGAGGAGCTCGAGGGCGGCGATCGGCGCCCCGGCGGCCATCCGCTTCTGGAAGTCGTCGCGCTCGAGAAGCCGGGCGACCGTGGTCCGCGAGAGGAGGGAAAGCAGCTCCTGGGAGTCCATCCGCAGCCACTCGCTGTTGAACCGCACCTCGGTCCGGTCGGGGTCGAGGACCCTGAAGGCCTGCTCCTGGTAGGTGGCGGCGTTGGCCGCGATCTCCTCGCCGCTCGGCAGCGGCCGCTGGCTCGAGCGGCCGCTCGGGTCGCCGACCTGCGCCGTGAAGTCGCCGACGATCAGGACGATCTGATGGCCGGCCTCCTGGAACTGGCGCAGCTTTCCGAGGACGACCGTGTGGCCGAGGTGGATGTCGGCCGTCGTCGGGTCGATCCCCAGCTTCACGCGCAGCGGCCGGTCCTGCCCGAGCTGCTCCTCGAGCCTTCCCGCGGGCAGGACGTCGACCGCGTTTTCGGTCAGATCCATAGCGGGGCAATGCTAGACTGCCGCCTTCGCTCGGCGGCCCGAGGCCGAGCTGAACCTCTTTGATGGTGCCCCTTGGATTAAAGCCTCGCCGGCGAGGCGGCCATAAGGAGCCGCCACCGGCGACGAAACCCGCACCTGAGAAGCCAAGGAGACCGCGGCTCAAGAAGCTGCGGATCCTGTTCGTGCTTCTCGGTCTCGGCGTACTCGGCCTCTTCTCCTTCGTGTTCGGGATGATGGCCGCGGTCTCCCAGGACCTCCCGGCGATCTACAACTTCGCCCAGTACAAGGCCTCCCGCAACAGCATCGTCGTCGGCGCCGACGGCGAAGAGCTCGGGACGCTGACCAGCGACCAGAACAAAATCCTTCTCAACTCGAGCCAGATCTCGCCGAACGTCAAGAACGCGGCGGTCTCGATCGAGGACAGCCGCTTCTACGAACACAGCGGCGTCGACTTCAGGGGCATCGGACGCGCCCTCGTCCACGACATCCTCAGCCAGAGCGCCGAACAGGGAGCATCGACGATCACCCAGCAGTTCGTCAAGCAGGCGCTGGAAGCGGAAAGCAGCCGGACGGTCCTCGAGAAGTTCCGCGAGGCGGCTCTCGCCTACCGGCTCGAGAAACACTGGAGCAAGGACAAGATCCTCACCGAGTACCTCAACACCGTCTACTTCGGCGAGGGCGCCTACGGGGTCGAGGCCGCCGCCCGCACCTACTTCGGCGCCGCGCATCCTGGATGCGGGACCCCGAGTGAGCCGTGCGCCGCGGTGCTCGAGCCCTACGAGGCGGCCCTGCTGGCCGGGATCATCCAGTCACCCACGGCCTACGACCCGAAGATCTACCCCGAAAACGCCCTCGCGCGCCGCAACCTGGTCCTCGAAAAGATGTACGAACAGGACTACATCTCCCACGAACAGATGGTCGAAGGCCAGCAGCACGCCCTGCCCTCGCCGAGCAGCATCGAACCTCCGACCTTCGAATCGAAGGCGCCCTACTTCGTCGCCTATCTGCGCCAGCAGCTGCTCGAACGCTACGGGCCCTCTAAGGCCTTCTACGGCGGGCTCACGGTCAAGTCGACGCTCGACCTAAAGCTGCAGGAAGCCGCCGAAGAAACGATCGCCTCCTACCTCGGCTACCTGCCGGCGACCGCGTCGGTAGTCGTGATCGACAATCACAACGCCTCGATCAAGGCCCTGGTCGGCGGAACCGATTTCAAGGAAGCGCCGTTCAACCTCGCAACCCAGGGCCGCCGCCAGCCCGGCTCCTCGATCAAGCCCTTCACCCTGCTGACCGCGCTCGAAGAGGGGATCTCACCCGCCACCACCTACGAATCGGCGGTGCAGGAATTCCACTTCGGAAAGCACGGGAAGGAAGTGTTCGTCGTCCACAACGACGAGGACTCCTACCTCGGCTCGTGCTCGATCGAATGCGCGACCACCTACTCCGACAACTCGATCTACGCCCAGCTCGCCCTCGAAGGGCTGGAAGGAAAGACGGTCGAGGACCGCACCCGCTCGATCGCGCGGACGATCCATCAGGCCGGCTATCGCGACCCGATCTCGACCAACCCCGCGATGGTCCTCGGTGGCCTCAAAGAAGGGGTCAGCCCACTCGGCTGGGCCTACGCCTACACGACGATCGGCAACAACGGCGACCGCGTCAGCGGCACCCTGGCGCCGGTTCCCGGCGACAGCCCGGTCGCCTTCACCGAAGTGACCGACAAGGACGGGCACGTGATCAAAGGCGGCGACAACGACTCGATCCACACCCAGGCCTTCGAACAGGGGACCGTCGAAGAAGAGAAGCGGATCCTCGAAACGGTCGTCTCGAGCGGCACCGGCACCCACGCCCAGATCGGGGCCGAAGGCCAGTGGGGCAAGACCGGGACGACGGAGAACAACGGCGATGCCTGGTTCTGCGGCGGGATCGCAGATGAAGTCACCGCCTGCGTCTGGGTCGGCTACCCGGACACGACGACGCCGATGACCACTCTCTATGACGGCGGACCGGTCATGGGCGGCACCTTCCCGGCCCTGATCTGGGCCGGCGTGATCTCCGACTGGCAGGAAATCCAGGCCGAACGGGCGGCGGAAGCGAGGGCGAAGAAGCTGGCCGAAAAGAACGGCGAAAAGGTCGAAACCTCCGAAGAAGGGGCCTCCGAAGGCTCCTACGAACCGCCGCCCACCTACTCCGAACCGGAAGAAGCGCCGGCGCCCGAAGAAGCGCCGGCGCCCGAACGCGCAGGGCCCGAAACCGAAGCCGCCCCCGCGACCGAAGCGGCGCCGGAAGAAGCGCCGGCGCCCGAATCGAGTGGCGGAGTCAGCAGCGGCGGTGCCGCCGCGCCCGGCTGATCAACCCGCCGGGGCGGGCTGGGAGAGGTGGGCGTTGCCGGCGAGGCAGAAGCGCCACGGCCGGTCGACCGCTTTGCTGATCCCGATCCGCGGGCCGGTGACTATCGCCCCGTTCCAACCAGGCTGCCGCGGCAGCAGCAGGAACGGGTCCGCGGTCACGTCGGCTCCATTTGCGTCGAGGCCGACGCCGAGCGCCTCGGTCAGCTTCCCCGGTCCCGAGCAGAGCTCTGCGTCGGCGCGGCCGCGGCGGCGCTCCCTCATCACCGCGAGCCCGTGCGTCGGCTCGATCGCCCGGATCAGCACCGCCGCCGCCTCGCCGTCGGGCTCGGCGACGAAGTTGAGCAGGCTGTGTACCCCGTAGGAAAGGTAGACGTAGGCTCGCCCCGGCGCCCCGAACAGGACCTCGGTCCGCTCGGTCAGGCCGACGTACGCGTGGCAGGCGGGGTCGTCACGCTCATAGCTCTCGGTCTCGACGATGACGCCGCCGCGGCCCTCGTAGAAGAGGCGGCACCCGATCAGGTCGCTGGCAACGTCGTGCACGGAGCGGTCGAAGAACTCGACGCCCAGTCGAGGCTCCTCGCTCGCCCGCTCGGCGCTCACCGCTCCTCGGCCGCCAATCGCGCCTCAACCGCGGCCAGTGTCTCCTGCGCCTGCCCGAGCTGGGCGGCGAGTGCCTCGGACCCGGTGCCGCCGGCGATCCGCTTCGACTCGAGCCAGCTCTCGCGGCTCAGCACCTCGAAGTAGGAGTCGTCGAGCAGCTCGGAGCGCTGCCGGAGCTCCTCGAGCGTGAAATCGGAGAGCTTCCTGCCCTGCTCAACCGCGTCGCGGACCAGGCCGCCGACGACCCCGTGGGCTTCGCGGAACGGCATCCCCCTGCGCACCAGGAGATCGGCGACCTCGGTCGCCGCCAGCATCTCGTCGCCGGAGGCGGCCTCGAGGCGGGCGCGGTCGAACTCGATCCCGGCGAGCATTCCATCGGTGGCCTCGAGGCAGAGCTCGACGGTGTCGATCGCGTCGAAGAGCGGCTCCTTGTCCTCCTGCATGTCCTTGCTGTAAGTCAGCGGCAGGGCGTGCATGGTCCCGAGCAGAGCCAGCAGGTCGGCCGCGACCCGCGGGGCCTTCGCCCGCAGCAGCTCGGCCGAATCCGGATTCTTCTTCTGCGGCATGATGCTCGACCCCGAGGAGAAGGACTCGTCGAGCTCGCAGAACCCGAACTCGGTGCTCGACCAGATCACGATCTCCGAGCCGAGGCGCGAGAGATGCATCGCGGCGGTCGAGGCGGCGCTCAGGTAGTCGAGGACGAAATCGCGGTTCGAGGCGCCGTCGATCGAGTTCGCGCTGAGGTGCTCGAAGCCGAGGTCGTCGGCGACGGCGCGCCGGTCGATCTCCCAGTTGACGCCGGCGAGGGCGCCCGAGCCGAGCGGCATCACCGAGGCGCTGTCGAGCGCGAACTGGAAGCGGAGGACGTCGCGCGCCAGCATCCAGAAGTAGGCGAGGAGGTGGTGGCCGAGATAGACGGGCTGCGCGCGTTGGAGGTGGGTGTAGCCCGGCATCGGCCAGTCGCGGTGGCGCTCGGCGAGGTCGAGCAGGCGCGACATCGATGCGCCGCAGAGCTCGATCGCCCGCAGCGAATGCGCCTGGACGACCATCGCGACGTCGGTCGCGACCTGGTCGTTCCGGGAGCGGCCGGTGTGGAGCTTGCCGGCCAGGCCGCCGATCTCCTCCTCGAGGAGTCGCTCGATCGCCATGTGGATGTCCTCGTCGGAGTCCTCGAACTGAAACCCGTGCTCGCCGATCCGGGCGCGGACCCGCTCGAGGCCGGCGTCGATCTCCGCCCGCTCCCCCTCGCTGAGGACGCCGATCCCCTCCAGCGCGCGGATGTGGGCCCGGGACTGGTCGATGTCGTACGGCGCCAGCCGCCAGTCGAACTCGAGCGAGCGGTTGAGCCGCCAGAAGCGGGGGTCGGGGTCTTTGCGGAAGCGGGACATCACAACGGTGGCGCTCAGCGTATTGCGGCCGCCAGCTCCTGACAGACCCGCTCCACCTGAGATTCCGTCATCTGCGGGAAGAAGGGCAGCGCCAGCGAGCGGCTCGAGGCCTCCTCCGCCACCGGGAAGTCGCCCTCTCCGTAGCCGAGCTCGCGCAGGTGCGGGAAGAGGTGGATGCACGGCATATAGGCCTTTGACGCGACCCCGCGCTCGGCCAGCCGCGCGATCGTCGCGTCCCGATCGGCGCCGGGGGGAAGCCGCACCGGGTAGACGAACCAGCCGCGGCGCTCCTCGCCCTGCCCCGGGGTCGGGGCGTCGACGCCCTCGACCGCGGCGAGCGCCTCGGCGTAGCGGGCCGCGACCCGTGACCTGCTCTCGAGCATCGCGTCGAGCTTCTCGACCTGGGCGGCGCCGATCGCGGCGGCGACGTCGGAGAGCCGGTAGTTGAAGCCGAGCCCGGCGTGGTCGAGCCAGCCCATGTCGGGGGCGCGGCCCTGGTTGCGCTCGCTGCGCAGGCGGGCGGCGGTGTCGGCGCCGTCCGGGATCAGCATCCCGCCCTCGCCCGTGGTCAGCTGCTTGTTCGCGTAGAAGCCGAACGCGGCCAGGTTGCCGCGCGCGCCGACCCGCCTGCCGTCCGAGTCGACCGCGCCGAGCGCCTCGCAGGCGTCCTCAAGAATTCCGAGGCCGTGCCGGGAGGCGGTCCGCTCGAGCTCGGGCATCGCCGCCGGATAGCCGAAGATGTGGACCGGGAGGATCCCGACGGTGCGCTCGCCGGTGGCGGCGGCCGCGGCGCCGGGGTCGATGTCGAGGCTCTCCGGGTCGACGTCGCAGAAGACCGGCCTGACCCTCTCGTAGAGCAGGCAGTTGGCCGAGGCGACGAAGCTGAGTGGGCTGGTGACGACCTCGTCGCCGTCGCCCCAGCCGAGCGCCCGGACCCCGAGGTGGAGCGCGGCGGTCCCGCTCGAGACCGCGACCGCGTCCCCGACGCCGAGCCACTCGGCGAAAGCCCGCTCGAAGCGCTCGACCATCGGGCCCAGCGAGAGGCGCCCGGAGCGCAGAACATCCAGCGCCAGCTCCTCCTCGCGCCCGCCGACCTCCGGGCGCGCGAGCGGGATCGGGTCGGTTTCCGGCCCGTCGCTCATTCTTGGAACGCGTACTCGAGCGAGTCGACGAGCGCCTCCCAGGAGGCCTCGATTATGTTCTCCGAGACGCCGATGGTCCCCCACTCCCGCTCGCCGTCGGAGGAGTCAAGCAGGACGCGGGTGACGGCGCCGGTGCCGTGGCTCTCGTCGAGGATCCGCACCTTGTAGTTGGTCAGCTCGACGTCGGCGAGGTGCGGGTGGCGGTCGGCGATCGCGGCGCGCAGGGCGCGGTCGAGGGCATTGACCGGCCCGTTGCCCTCGGCGACCCGCAGGTAGCGCTCGCCGTCGACCCGGACCCGGATCGTCGCCTCGGTCTCGACCCGGCCGTCGGCGCGCTTCTCGGTCGTGACCCGGAAGCTCTCGAGCTCGAACAGCGGACGGTAGCTGCCGGCCTCCTCCCGCAGCAGCAGCTCGAAGGAGGCGGGCGCCGCCTCGTAGTGGTATCCCTGGTGCTCGCGCTCCTTGAGTCGGGCGACCGCCCTGCCGGCGGCCTCGTCATCGATCTCGAGCCCGGCCTGCTCGGCCTGGGTCCGGATCGTCGCCTTGCCCGAGAGCTCCGACGGGAGGATGTCGCGCTCGTTACCGACCGCCGCCGGGTCGAGGTGCTCGAAGGTGCGGGCGTCGGCCGCGACACCCGCGGCGTGCATCCCGGCCTTGTGCGCGAACGCGTTGCGGCCCACGTAGGGAGCGTCGGCGTTCGGCGTCAGGTTGCAGAGCTCGTCGAGGTAGTGGGCGGTCTGGGTCAGGCTCGCGAGCTGCTCGGCGCTCACCGCCTCGAACCCCATCTTCAGCTGCAGCGACGGGAGAATCGAGGCGAGGTTGGCGTTTCCGCAGCGCTCCCCGTAGCCGTTGACGGTCCCCTGCACGAGACGGGCGCCGGCGGACACGGCCGCCAGCGAGTTGGCGACCGCGCACTCGGCGTCGTTGTGAGTGTGGATCCCGATCTCGACGTCGTCGCCGAGCTCGGCGACGATCGCGGCGGTCGCCTCGGCGACGAACTCAGGCAGGTTGCCGCCGTTGGTGTCGCAGAGGGTGACGTTCTCGGCGCCGGCCTCGGCCGCGGCGCGGGCGCACTCGATCGCGTATGCGGCGTCCTCTCGGTAGCCGTCGAAGAAGTGCTCTGCGTCGAACACGACCCGCTTTCCCTGCTGGCGGCAGAACGCGACCGAGTCGGCGATCATCGCCAGGTTCTCCTCGGCCGATACGCGGATCACCTTCTCGAGGTGCAGGCCCCAGCTCTTGCCGACGAGGCAGACCACGGGGGCGAAGCACTCGACGATCGTCCGCAGCGCCTCGTCGTCCTCGGCGGCGAGGTCCCGGCGCCGGGTCATCCCGAAGGCGGCGATCGTCGAGCGCTCGAGCGAGAGATCGGCGAGGCGCTCGAACAGCTCCGCTTCCTTCGGGTTCGAGCTCGGGAATCCGGCCTCGATGAAATGCACGCCGAGCGCGTCGAGGGCCTCCACCACCTTCAGCTTCTCCTCGACCGAGAGCGACATCCCGGGCCCGCCCATGCCGTCGCGCAAGGTCGTGTCGTAGAGCTTCACCTGTTCCATCTGCTGCCTTTCGATTCGAGGGGTCGGGGAGTGGGCCTGCAGGCCCCCATGCGCAGCACGGCCGCGCCAGCCGCTAGGCGGCTGCGGTAATTCGCCCGATTGCCTCGAAACGGCGCAACATTCAGGAACTGACCTTACTCGGTTCGTCCGTCTGGTTCGAAACCTCGATTGGGTCGAGCCACTCCAGATACTCCTCGGCACGGCCGCAGAGCGCCTCCTCGAACTTGGCCTGGATCACCTTGGTGATCTCACCCGGCTCGCCGAGCTCGTGGTCGTCGACCGAGCGAACCGGAACCAGCTCCGCGGCGGTCCCGGTCAGGAACATCTCGTCGGCGAGGTACATCTCGGCGCGGGCGATCGAGCGCTCCTCGACCTTGTAGCCGAGGTCGAGCGCGATCTGGATCACCGACGCGCGCGTTATCCCGTCGAGGATCGCCGAGGTGTGGCCGGGGGTCAGCAGGGTGCCGTCGCGGACGACGAAGACGTTCTCGCCGGATCCCTCCGAGACGCAGCCGTGCTGGTCGAGGAGGATCGCCTCGTCGTAGCCGGAGTTGGCGGACTCGGTCTTGGCGAGGATCGAGTTCAGGTACTGGCCTGAGGCCTTCGCGTGCGGGATCAGGCTGTCGCCGGAGATCGTCCGCCAGGATGAGACCTTGGTCCGGATTCCGTGCTTCTTGCTCTCCTCGCCGAGGTAGGCGCCCCAGGGCCAGACGGCGACGATCACCTCGATCGGGGCGCTCTGGGCGTAGAGCCCCATCTCGCCGTATCCGCGGAACGCGAGCGGCCGGATGTAGCAGGAGCGGAGCCCGTTTCGGCGGATCAGCTCGTGCGTCGCCTCCCGCAGCTCGTCGGCCGAGTAGGGAAGCTCGAAGTAGTAGAGCTCGGCCGACTTCTCGAGCCGGGCGAGGTGCTCACGGTGGCGGAAGACCGCCGGGCCGCGCTCGGTCTCGTAGCAGCGAATGCCCTCGAAGACGCCGGTGCCGTAGTGGAGACCATGGCTGAGCACGTGGACCTTGGCGTCCTCCCAGCGTACGAACTTGCCGTTGTGCCAGATCAGCTCCGCGGTATCCATGACGGGAGCTTACTGACCGATCTGGGCCAGGACGGCAGCTGTCATCTCGCTGGTACCGACCGTGCTCTCGTCCCGGGCCGCGAGGTCGGCGGTGCGCAGGCCGGCGTCGAGGACCGAGTCGACCGCGGCCTCGATCCGCTCGGCGTCGTCGGCGCGGTCAAGCCCGTGGCGGAGCATCATCGCCGCCGAGAGGAACGTCGCGAGCGGGTTGGCGGTTCCCTGGCCGGCGATGTCGGGAGCGGAGCCGTGGACGGGCTCGAACAGGCCCGGCTCGCCATCGGCGCCGAGGCTGGCCGAGGGGAGCATCCCCAGCGAGCCGGTGAGCATCGCCGACTCGTCGCTGAGGATGTCGCCGAACAGGTTCTCGGTGACGATCGTGTCGAAGTCGGATGGCCGGGAGACGAGCTGCATCGCGGCGTTGTCGACCAGCAGATGCTCGAGCTCGACGTCCGGATACTCGTCGGCGACCCGGGTGACCACCTCGCGCCAGAGGCGGGAGGTCTCGAGCACGTTCGCCTTGTCGACCGAGGTCAGCCGCGGCGTGCGGCCGTCGGAGCCGGCGCGTCGGATCGCCGCCTCGAATGCGGTGCGGGCGATCCGCTCGATCTCGGCGGCCGAGTACTCGCAGTTGTCGTGGGCGGATTCGCCGTCGCGGCCGCTGTCGCCGAAGTAAATGCCGCCCGTGAGCTCGCGGACGACGAGCAGGTCGGTGCCGGCGAGAACCTCGCCGCGCAGCGGGCTCGCCGCCGCGAGGGCCGGGCTCGGGCGCACCGGGCGCAGGTTCGCGTAGAGGCCGAGGCCGCGCCGGAGCCCGAGCAGCCCCTGCTCGGGGCGGGGGGCGTCGGGGTCGGTGGTGGTCCACTTCGGCCCGCCGACGGCGCCGAGCAGGACGGCGTCGGCGTCGCCGCAGGCGGCGAGGACCTCGGCGCTGAGCGCGGTCCCGCCGACGTCGATCGCGGCGCCGCCGATCGGGTGCTCGCTGAATTCGAACTCGCCGACGGCGGCGAGCACCCTCGTCGCCGCGCCGACGACCTCGGGACCGATCCCGTCTCCGGGGAGGAGCGCTATTCGGGGCGGGTCGGCGATC
>DASXBC010000131.1:0-1710 GCA_036406355.1 Solirubrobacterales bacterium
GCCGTCGGGGTCAGTGCGCCGGGGGCGGCGTTGACGGCCGGGTCCTGCGCGACGTGGGCACGTGAATCAGGTCAGGTCCGGAAGGAAGCAGCCTTAAGCGGATGCCGCGGGTGCCGCAGGCGAGCCCGGCTCGAGCCAAACACGGTGGACACGCCCGGTGACTTCGTCTCGAAGGCGGGGCGCACGGTCCGTTTTCAGTCGATCAGCCGCGCTTCCATTCGGTCGATCGCGATTCGCCACATCACCAAGGCGAAGGCGACGAGGCCGGCGAACCGGATCAGATCGACCGCGTCGAACCCGAAGGCGGCGCCGCGGACCAGTTCGACCAGCTGGTGGAGCGGGTTGAGCTGGGCGACGATCTGGACCCCCTTCGGCAGTTCGTCGATCGGGAAGAAGGCGCCGGAGACGAGGAAGAGCGGCGTCACGAACAGCGCCGTCACGTAGTTGAACTGGTCGATCTTGGCGACGATCGCCGCCATCGCGACCCCGAAGCCGGCAAACCCGAGCGCGGTGAAGAAGCAGAAGACCGGCACCAGCAGCATCCCCGGCGCGGGGTCGAGGCCGAACAGGATCGTCACCAGCAGCGGGAAGCAGCCGTAGACGCTGGCGCGCGCCCCGATCCAGAGCATCTCGGCGCTGACCAGCTCTTCGACGTCGACCGGGGCGGCGAGGATCGCTTCGTAGGTGTTCTGGAAGCGGTGCTTGACGAAGGTGCCGAACATCGCCGGCAGCGCGCTCGAGAAGATCACCGCGGTCGCGACCATCCCGGTGCCGACGAACTGGACGTAGGGAACGCCGTTGACTTCGTCGACCAGCGTCGCCGAGAGGCCGAGCCCGAAGGCAAGCAGGTAGACGATCGGTTCGAGCAGGCTCGAGAAGGTCGTTCCGCGCCAGTAGGTCTTGAAGTTCGCGGCCTCGCGACTCATCACGCCGCCGATCGCCGCCGGTTCGAGTCGCCGCAGCCCGACGCGTCGCTCCGCGCTCACTTCGCCTCCTCGCGCTTCGCTCGCGGCGCGGAGAAACAGAGATGGACGCTTGCTCGCTCCGCGCTCACTCCGCCTCCTCCCCCGTAAGCAGGACGAAGACGTCCTCGAGCGAGGCGGCGCGGCGGACGGCATCCCCGGGGACCTCGCCGTCGGCCGCCCGCTCGGAGCCGACGATCGCGATCGCCGGCCCCGCCGGCCGTACCCTCAGCCCCGCCGCCTCGGCCCGGGTCCTCGCCTCGGCCAGGCGCTCCGGCGGCGCGTAGATTTCGGCCGTCTCGCGACCGGCGTGCTCGACGATCAGCTCCGCCGGCCGGCCGCGGCTGATGATCTTGCCGTGGGCCATCACCGCGACCTCGTCGGCGAGCCGCTCCGCCTCCTCGATGTAGTGGGTCGACATCAGGATCGTCGTCCCGCGCGAGCGGAGGTTGTCGATCAGCGTCCAGAGCTCGGTTCGGATCTGCGGGTCGAGGCCCACCGTCGGCTCGTCGAGGAGGATCAGCCTTGGTTCATGGACGAGCCCCCTGGCCAGGAGGAGGCGCCGCCGCATCCCGCCTGAGATCTCGTCGACCGCGTCTCGCCGTCGCGCGGTCAGCCGGGCGAGAGCGAGGCCGCGCTCGACGGCGGCGGCGACGTCGGGAACCCGGTACAGCCGGGCGAACACCGCGAGGTTGTCTTCGACGGTGACGTCGACGTCGAGGTTGTCGAGCTGCGGGACGACGCCCAT
>DASXBC010000132.1:0-8160 GCA_036406355.1 Solirubrobacterales bacterium
CGTCGCGCAGGACCCGGCCGTCAACGCCGCCCCCGGCGCACTGACCCCGACGGCCAGCCCCTCGGAACGGGATTCGGCCCCGCTAGAGCGGATTGCGGGTTACAGGGCACCGCTGATTCCCCGCCTAGCACGGTCCATCCCGAATCCTACTTCGTCCTGATTCGCGCGATCCGCGGGAGGCGGCCGTAGGATCGGGCCGGATGAAGATCGAAGTTGATTCCGGCTCTTTCTTCGCGATCGTCGTCGTCGCGGCTCTCGCCGCGATCACGGTGGCGATCGTCCCGCGCCGGTTCGCTCCGCCGGTGGTGGTCCTCGAGCTCTTCCTCGGGATCATCATCGGGCCGGAAGTCCTCAGCCTGGCGAAGAGCGACCCCTTCATCGACTTCTTCTCCAACCTCGGGCTCGGGATGCTGTTCTTCTTCGCCGGCTACGAGATCGACTTCGACCGGATCAGGGGCCGGCCGATTGAGCTCGGCGCGCTCGGTTGGCTGCTCTCGATCGTCATCGCCTACACGCTCGCGGGTGTCCTGGCAGCCGCCGGCATAGTTCTCTCAACGCTCTACACCGGATCGGCCATGGCGACGACCGCGATGGGAACGCTGATCCCGATCCTCCGCGACGGCGGCGAACTCAAGACCCGCTTCGGCACCTACCTTCTGGCGGCCGGCGGCGCCGGCGAGTTTGGCCCGATCCTGCTGGTGACCCTGGTCCTCTCGACCAACCAGCCTTTCCACGAGGCCGTGATTCTGCTCGGCTTCGTCGCCATCGCGATCGCCCTCGCCCTGACCTCGGTCCGACTCGCCTGGCGGGGCTGGTCGGCGCTGGAACGGACCTTCGAGGCGAGTAGCCAGCTGGCGGTGCGGATCACCGTCGTTCTGGTCTTCGGCCTCGTCCTACTCGCGGGGGAGCTGGGACTCGACATCCTGCTCGGAGGGTTCGTGGCCGGGATGATCGTCAGGATCGCGCTCAAAGGCCACGAGCTATCGGTCTTCGAGTCGAAGCTGACCGCCGTCGGGTTCGGCTTCTTCATCCCGTTCTTCTTCATCACGAGCGGGATCGAGTTCGACCTCGCAGCGCTCGGCTCCGTCCCGGCGCTGGCAAAGCTGGTGATGTTCTTCGGGCTATTCGTCGTCGTCCGCGGCACGCCGGCGATGCTGCTCTACCGCGGAGTCCTTCAGGCCCGCCAACGGGCGGCGCTCGCCTTCTACTGCGCGACCGAGCTGCCTCTCGTCGTCGCGATCACGACGATCGCGATCGACGACGGCGATATGGATAGCTCGACCGCCGCCGGCCTGATCGGCGCGGCGATCCTCTCGACCCTGATCTTCCCGTTCGTCGCCGCGGCGATCCAGAAACGCGCCGTCGCCGCCGGCGAAACCGGGGCGCCTGGGGCGGAGCCGGTCGCCGTATGATCGGCGTCTCCCGGGCGCGTAGCTCAGTGGGAGAGCGCTCGCCTCACACGCGAGAGGTCGCTGGTTCGAACCCAGCCGCGCCCATCGCCCGGAGGGCGCCAGCGGGGGTTTCCCACCCTACGGCCGCACGGTGCAGGGGCGCACGAACGTCCCCCTCAGGAACGTCCGGCCGGTGCCTTCGTCTTTGAAGGTGACTTCGGCGCGGGCCTGGAGGTGATGGGTTTCGCAGCGCGCGTTGATGTAGCTGTGGTGGACCCCCTTGAAGGTCCATTTGCGACCGATCTTCAGTGAGCCAGCAACCGGGTGACCGGCGCCGCCGGCGATCTTCGGAATCCGCGCTTTGGTGCGGTAGCCATAGACGCCTTTATTGATTTTTTCGATCACCACCGGGACGATGAACGTGGTCGGGACAGGAACCGTGGTGTATGCGTGGGCGTAGACGCTCGGATTGCCGTGCACTCGCGGGCCATTGAAGATCGTGATCGGCGAGGAGATCCGGAACGGCTTCTGTTCGGGGAAGGCGACAATCGCGCTTCCCGAGCCCTCGCCGACGATCGATCCGGGACAGTTCCTGCGCGCCTGCGGGGTCGTGGTCGCCTCGAGCCTGCCCGCACTGCAGACCGGCAGGCCGGCCGTCTCGAGGTGCCCGTGGCGATCGAATTCGAGCACCAGGGTTTCGACGATCGGCGGGATCTGGCCGGTCACGGTCGATAGCTTTCCGCCGCCATGCAGGGTTATCGGGGCGTCGTGGTGCCTGGGCAGCGCCGTCGGCGAGAAGCCGCCGTCGGCATCGAGGATCAGGTTCCCCGCCCTGACCGTGAGCGCGCCGGCCACGCCCGCCATCGCCAGCAGGCCCACAACCGTCGCGATCGCGATCTTGCGCTTCACCACGACCAATGATCGCACCGCCGGCCAGCCGGCAAGCGTCTCCATCCGGGGCTCGGCGGCGATCGGGCCTGGTCGCGATACTCGTTCCCACGTCGCGCGCGGCGCCAATCACGGCTTGAAGACCATCAGGGCGAGGACGGCCAGCACCAGGGCCGCCGAGGAGTAGTTCGCGGCCCGCGACCTCGGGTCGTCGAGCAGTGCACGGAGCTCCGGGCCGGCCGGCTCGCCCCGCTCCGCGAGACGGGTCGCGAGGACGCGGGCGCGCTTCGGAGCCTGGCCGCCGAGCGCGCCGAGCGCGATCGCCGCCGCGAACAGCACGATCGCCGCCGCCACCCAGCCGGCCCCGAAGCCGACGCCGGCCAGTTCGACCAGCCAAAGGCCGCATGCGAAGAGCAGCAGGCCGCCGACGCCGACCAGGGCGACCCCGTAACGCGTCAGACCCAGCAGCAGGGCGATCTCGGCGGTCTCGTCCCTGCTCCTCGCGGCCTCGAACGGGACCCCGGCGACGGCGATCCCGGAGACGAACAGGAGGACGCCCAGCAGGTGGAGGAAGAGGACGACGTCCTCCATGCGAAGGTCAGTAGCCGGTGCCGGTCTTCACCTGGCGCCGCTCGGACTCCATCAGGCCGCCCTTCTTCTCGAGTGTCGCGCAGGCTTCGCCGATGTCGGAGGCCAGCCTGTCGATCTGGGCCCGGCTCAGCGTCTCCTTGACCAGGGCGCGCAGCACCTTCACGTCCTGCGCGTTCGGCGGCAGGGTGTAGGCGGGGACCATCCAGCCGCGCTCGGCCGAGAGCTGCCAGGCGAGGTCGAACTCGTCGTAGGGCTTGTCGCCGGCGAGCCGGAAGGCGACGAGCGGCAGCTGCTCCTCGTCGGGCTCGATCAGTTCGAAGTCGCCCTGCGCCTCGAGCTGTTCGGCGAGGCTGCGGGCGTTCTGTTCCATGATCCCGATGACGTACGCGTACCCCTCGCGGCCGAGGCGGACGAAGTTGTAGTACTGGGCGAGGACCATCGCCGACCCGGTCGAGAAGTTGAGCGTGAAGGTCGCGTCGGTCTTCCCGAGATAGTTCTCCTCGAAGACGAGGTCCTGGGCGAGGTCGTCCTTTTCGCGGAAGACCAGCCACCCGATCCCCGGGTAGACGAGGCCGAACTTGTGGCCGGAGACGTTGATCGAGCGGACCTGCTCGAGCCGGAAGTCCCACTCCGTATCCGGGTAGAGGAAGGGCCAGACGAAGCCGCCGCTGGCGGCGTCGACGTGGATCGGGACGTCGAGGCCCTTCTCCTCCCGGAGGCGGATGAGAAGGTCGTTGATCCCGCCGATGTCGTCGCGGTGTCCGGTGAAGGTGGTGCCGAGGACCGCGGCGACGCCGATCGTGTTCTCGTCGATGTGCGGCTCTACATCGTCAGGGCCGATCGTGTACTTGCCATCCTCCAACGGCACGATCCTCGGCTCGACGTCGAAGTATCGGCAGAACTTCTCCCAAACGACGTGCACGTCGCCGCCGAAGACAAGGTTCGGGGAGTCGGTGGGGTTGCCGGCAGCCTCCCGGCGCTGGCGCCATTTCCACTTCAGCGAGAGCGCCCCGAGCATGATCGCCTCCGAGGACCCCTGGGTCCGGCAGCCGGTCGTCTCGCCGGGAGCGTTGAAGAGGTCGGCGAGCATTCGCACGCAGCGCTGCTCGATCTCGGCCGAGATCGGGTACTCGGCGTGGTCGATGAAGTTGCGGTGGAGGTTCTCGGCGATCAGGCGCTGCGCCTCCGGCTCCATCCAGGTGGTGACGAACGTCGCCAGGTTTTTCTGCGGGTCGCCCTCGACGGCGAGTTCCTCGAAGACGAGTCGCATCGCGTCGAGCGCCGACATCCAGCCGTCCGGGAACTTCTTGTCGGGGGCGTCCTTGGTCAGCCAGCGGGCGCCGTACATCGCCTCGCCCTCGGTCGGCTTCTGTTCGCCCGGTCGCACCGGGCGCGAGACTACTACGGCTGCGACAGCACCGAGAGGATGTTCCCGGCCGGGTCCTTGAACCAGGCGATGTCCGGGCCGTTGCCGCGGGAGATCCCCCTCTCGTCCTGGTCGAATCCCTCGTAGCGCTCGATCTCGACTCCGCGCTCGGTCAGTCCGTCGACCGCGGCATCGACGTCGTCGACCGAAAAGCCGAGAACGGTGTAGGTGGCCGGCGCGAAATCGGGCTTGAGGTAGACAAGGGTGTCGCGGCCATCGGGGTGTTTGAGCGCGAGCAGGCCGTTCGTCTCGTCCAGCACCTCGGTCCTGATCCCAAGCGTGTCGCCGTAGAACTCCCTCGCCTGGTCGAGATCGTCGACCGCGAAGCTGTTCATCGCCGCTGCGTCAGTGAGCATTGTGATGTCCTTTCCATCGTTTGGATACGGCTTCCCGGCCGGCCGGGGGCCTTAACCTGGGCCGGTGGACGACCTGGTCCTGATCGGCGTCCCCGTCGACTCCGTGGGCCGCTCCGGCGGGACCGAGCTGGGTCCCGGAGCGCTGCGCGAGCTGGGCCTCGCCGAGGCGGTGAGGGCCGAGGATCGGGGAGACCTGGATCTCTCGATCCGCGGTGAGGAGCGGGACCCCGAGACCGGCATCGTCGCTGCTGCCGACGTCCTCGCCGCCACCGAGGAGATCCGCGCGGCGGTCGCCGCGCTGGTCGGAGAGGGCCGGCGGCCGCTGCTCGCCGGCGGCTGCTGCTCGGAGCTCCCCGGGGCGCTGGCCGGCGCCCGCGACGCGGTGGGCCCGGTCGGGCTCGCCCATGTCGACGGCCATGCCGACCTCTACGACGGCCGGACGTCGACCACCGGCGAGGCAGCCGACATGCCGATATCGGTGGTCCTCGGGCTCGGCCCGCGGCGCTGGGTCGAGGCCGCGGGAGGCCCCGGCGCCGAGGCGGAGCGGACGCTCCTGATCGGCTACCGCGACCGGAAGGAATCGATCGCGGACGGGATGCGCCAGCCGGAGCAGCTCGAGCCCGCCCCCGGGCTCCATCCGATCGAGCGGGTCCGCTCCGACGGGGCGCGCGAGACCGGCGAGCTGGCTGCGGCCATCCTCGCGGGCACCGGCCCGTTCTGGCTGCACCTCGACGTCGACGTCCTCGATCAGGCGGCGTTCCCGGCGACCGACTATCTGATGTCGGGCGGCATGAGCTGGGAGGAGCTCGATCAGCTGCTGCCGCCGCTGCTCAGCGCCGAGCGCCTGATCGGCGCCTCGATCGCCTGCTACAACCCCGAGAAGGACCCCGACTGCGCCTGCGGTCGCGCCCTGATCCACTCGCTTCGGCCATTGGGACCGCGATTGGCGGGTTAGGCACGCTCTGGTGTGCCTAACCCGCCAATCGTCGATTAGTTGGCGAGCTCCGGGATGTGACGCTCGACGTGGTGGGCGATCGTTTCGCGGACCCAGCGCTGCGTCCCCGAGTCGGCCATCCGGTAGCGGCCGAGCAGCATCTTCTGATCGGTGATCGGCAGTCCGGCGATCTCCCAACTGACCGTCAGCCGCTCGAAGAGCAGCTCCGAGCGACGGCGCCAGGCGTCGTCGACCGACGCCGCCGCGCTCGACGGGCCGTGGCCGATCTTGCGGATCGTCAGCGCGCTCAGCGACTGGCGCAGGACGAGGATGTTGCCCTCCTCGTCGCGGTACTCCACCGTCGCCGCCTTCTCTGCGGCGCGCTTTTTCCTCCGCCTGGGCATCGCTCCGGAGTCTGCCAGGGACCGTACGGCGCGGCGGCGTCACTCGCCGCCGTCGACGGGCCGGCGGCGACCCGCCTTGCGCTCGGCCGCGCGCCGCTTCTGCTCGAGCCGGCGCTCGCGCGACGCCCGGGTCGGCCTCGTCGGCCTTCGCCGGCGCGGAACCCGCAGGCCGGTCGCGATCTTCGCCGCCAGGCGCTGCAGGGCCAGCTCTCGGTTGCGAGCCTGGCCGCGTGCCTCCTGGGCCACGGCCGTGACGTGCGGCCCGACCCGCTCGAGCAGCCGTTCCCGCTGCGCTTCGTCCAACGCCCGGGACGCCTCGACGTCGAACACCGCTTCCACCCGCGAGGAGGTGACGTTCGCGTGCTGGCCGCCCGGGCCCGAGGAGCGGCTGGCGCGCAGCTCGACCTCCGCCAGCGGGATCGCGAGCCCGTCGTCGATCTTCAGCTCGTCGGCCACGGAACCGGCCAGCCGGCCTCAGTCGAGGGCGTCTATCTTCGCCGCCAGCTCGAAATCGTTGGCGGTGATGCCGCCCTCGGAGTGGGTCGAGAGGCGCACCGTCACCGTGTCCCAGGAGATTTCGACATCGGGGTGGTGGTTCATCCCCTCGGCAGGCTCGACGATGCTGTCGAGAAAGTTGACCGAGCTGACGAAATCCGAGCGCTTGAATGATTTGACGATCGCCTCGCCGTCGCGCTCCCATCCGGGGTGCTCGCTCAACCTGGCCTCGATCTCCTGATCGCCCAGCGGCATCTCGCTGACTATGCTGGCAGGGCGGCCGGGAATACGCAATGAGCGAGCGACCCACCCTCTGGCACATCCCCGTCTCCCACTACAGCGAGAAGGCCCGCTGGGCGCTCGCCTGGAAGGGCGTCGAGCACGAGCGGAAGGCCCCGCCTCCCGGCAGCCACATGGCGGTCGCCCTCTGGCTGACCCGCGGCGGGCAGGTGACCTTCCCGATCCTCACCCTCGACGGGCGCAACATCGGCGACTCGACCGCGGTCATCGCCGCCCTGGAGCGTCGCCATCCCGAGCCGGCGCTGTACCCGGCGGACCCGGATCAGCGTCGGCGGGCGCTCGAGCTCGAGGACTTCTTCGACGAGGAGCTCGGGCCCCACTCCCGCCTGCTCGCCTGGCATGAGCTGGGCAACGACCGTGATCGATTCCGGGAAGTGGTCGAACAGACCGTTCCCGGTCCGCTGGCGCGGGCCGGCGGCGTCGCCACGGCATACGCGAGCGCCTACACGAAGCTCCGCTTCGGGGTCGCCGACCCGAAGGCGGCCGAGCTCGCCCGGGAGAAGATCCTGGCCGCGTTCGAACGGCTCGAGGCAGAGCTCGACGCGAACGGCGGCGGCTACCTGGTCGGCGATCGCTTCACGGTCGCCGACCTGACCGCGGCGTCGCTCTTCTACCCGATCGTCCTCCCTCCTCAGGGTCCCGTCTCGATCGAGCTCGGGGTGCCGGCCGGGATGAAGGCCTTCCGTGAGCCGTTGACGGAGCGGCCCGGCTACGTCTGGGTCGAGGAGATGTTCCGCCGCCATCGCACGACAGCGGCGGCTCCCGTCCCTACGGCGTGAGGACGATCTTCAGCGCCTCGCGGTTGTCGTATAGCCGGTAGGCGTCGGCGGCCTCGTCGAGCTTCATCCGGTGGGTCACGAGCGGGGCCGGGTCGAGCCTGCCCGCCTCGATCAGCGCAAGCACACGGTCAACGTGGGCGATCACGTTGGCGAGGCCCAGCCGAAGGGTCAGGCCCTTGAGCCAGGCGAGGCCGATCGGGACCTCGCCCTTGCCGGCGTAGGCCCCGATCCCCGAGACCGTGCCGGCGTCGCGGACGAGGCTGATCGCCATCGCGAGCGGCGCGGGGTCGCCGACCGCGTCGACCACCACGTCGACCCCGCGACCTTCGGTCGCGTCGCGCACCGCCCGTTTCGGGTCCTCCTCGGTCAGATGCAGCGGGACCGCGCCGAACTCGGCCGCCATTTCGAGCCGCGCCGCGACCGAGTCGATCGCGAAGACCCGGGTGGCGCCCGCGGCGCGCGCGGCCTGGACCGCGCAGAGCCCGACCGGCCCCAGGCCGAGAACCGCGACGGTGTCCCCGGTCCGGGTTCCGGCGTGCTCGATCGAGTGGAAGCCCGTCCCCATCACGTCGCCGGCGAAGAGGGCGACCTCGTCG
>DASXBC010000133.1:0-4010 GCA_036406355.1 Solirubrobacterales bacterium
GGGTCTCGGGGACGATCAGCGCGTCGCGGACGACCGACTCGATCGAGGCGTCGGGGCCGTCGTTCATGTAGACGCGGGCGAGGCTGTTGTTGTGGACTATCCCCTTGACCCGGTCCGGGTTGTCGTCCTCGATCACGATCAGGCGGGTGTGGCCGGAGGAGACGCAGCGCCGCAGGGCGGTCTCGACCGTGTCGGAGAAGTCGATCGTCACCACCGCCGGGATCGGCGTCATCACCGCGCGCGCGTCCTGCTCATGAAGGTGGAAGACGCCGCCGAGCATCCCCGCCTCGCCCGGGTCGAGGGTGCCGCCGGCGCTGGAGCTGTCGATGATCTGCTTCAGGTCCTCGGCCGAGTGCTTTTCTTCGATGTTGGTCGGGTCGACGCCGAACAGGCGGACGACCGAGTTCGAGATCGCGCTCAGCCCCTTGGTGACCGGTCCCGTCGCAAGCCGGAACCAGTTCAGCGGGCGCGCGACCCGGCGCGCGGTCCGCTCGGCGTGGGCGATCGCGAGGATCTTCGGGACCTGCTCGCCGATGCTGATGTGGATCGCGGTGACGAGGGCGAAGGCGATCACCAGCGAGAGCGCGACGGCGACGCCGTGCGAGAGGCCGCCGAACGCCGGCTCGAGCAGCTTCGCCAGCGACGGCTCGCCGAGGAACCCGATCCCGATCGAGGCCATCGTGATCCCGACCTGGCAGGCCGAAAGCGACTCGTCGATCCGGTCGAGCTGCTCGATGACCGTCTCGGCGCCGGCCTCGCCCTCGTCGGCGAGCTGCTCGAGCTTGCCGCGGCGGCTGCGGACGAGCGCGAACTCACCCGCGACGAAGAAGCCGTTGATCGCCACAAGGACGAGCAGCAGGACGAGCAGCAGGGCGCTCATCGCTTATTTGACCCGGTACTTCGAGGGAGGTCGTCTTCGGCCATTCGGCGTACGGAATATAGCTTGGAGGTCCGCCGAGCAGGAGCGGCTGCCATATTGAGTGGCGATGCGGATCGCGAGCCTGGTCCCCTCATCGACGGAGATGCTGTTCGCGCTCGGCCTCGGCGAGAGCGTCGTGGCTGTGACACACGAGTGCGACTACCCGCCGGAGGCGCGCGGGATCCCACATCTGACCAGGACCGTGCTGCCGTCCGACATCGCCCCGGCCGAGATCGACGCGACCGTGAAGGCGATCGTCGGAGAGGGCCGCGCACTGTACGAGCTCGACGAGGAGCGGCTGGCCGAGCTCGGGCCGGACCTGATCGTCACCCAGGCGGTCTGCGACGTCTGCGCCGTCTCCTACGAGGACGTGCTCCGGGTCGCGGCGCGGCTGCCGAGCGAGCCATACGTCCTGCAGCAGGACCCGAGCACGCTGGCCGAGGTGCTCGAAGACGTGACCCGGCTCGGCGAGGCGACCGGGATGCAGCCCGAGGCCCGTGAGCTTCGCGCCGATCTCGAGGGACGGCTGGCGATGGTGCGCGCCGCGGTCGCCGGGTCGAGCGCGCCCAGGGCGATCGCGCTCGAGTGGCTCGACCCGCCGTTCGTCGGCGGCCACTGGGTGCCGGAGATGATCTCGATCGCCGGCGGCGAGGACATCGCCGGCCCTCCCGGCCTGAAGTCGCCGGAGGTGAGCTGGGGCGAGCTGTCGGGGCTGAATCCCGACGTCGTGATCGCGATGCCCTGCGGCTGGGGCTCCGAGCAGGCTCGCGAGCAGGCGCTCGAGCACTGGGACCGGATCGCCGAGCTCGGCGCGCGGACCGTGTTCGCCGTCGACGCCGCCGCGAGCTTCTCGCGGCCGGGGCCGCGCCTCGTCGACGGCGTCGAACTGCTCGGCCACCTCCTCCATCCCGACCTCGTCGACCCGCCGGGCACCGTCACCTTCGCCGAGGTCAGGGCCCCGGTCCGCCGCGGCCAGCCCGACGCCTGACCGCCCATCCGCTTGCGGTGGGAGAAATGTCGGAATAGTGGACATTTCTCCCACCGGAGTGGTTTCGGCGTACGGTTTGGGGCGTGACCGGAAGCAGAGGTAGGCGGTGACCGAGGACGGCGCCGCCGCAGAGGAGGCGGTGTTTGCGCCGGTCCGGCCGCCGACGACATTCGAGGAGACCGTCGAGCGGCTCGGCACCGCGATCCGCCTCGGGCTACTCGCCCCCGGCAGCCGGCTGCCGCCCGAGCGCCAGCTGGCGCGCAAACTGGCGATCTCGCGCTCGACGCTGCGCCAGGCGCTGACGACCCTGACCCAGAGCGGCCACCTGGTCTCGCGCCGCGGCCGCGCCGGCGGCACCTTCGTCGCCGAGGAGCCGCCGCTCGCCGGCGGGCCCGGTGAGCTCCTCGACGAGGCCGCGTGGGCGGTCCTCGACTACCGGGTCGCGATCGAGATGGGCGCGGTCCAGCTCGCCGCCGAGCGGGCAAATGCCGAACAGCTCTCACGGCTCGAGGAGCTGACCGCGGGGATGGCCGGCGCCGAGGAGTTCGAGGAGTACCGCCGTTTCGACATCCGCTTTCACATCAGCCTCGCCGAGGCGGCGGCATCGCCGCGGCTGGTCACCGCGATGACCGAGGTCCAGGGCCAGATGAGCGATCTGATCTCGCTGATCGCCCACCCGACCGAGGTCCTGACCCGCTCCAACGACCAGCACCGCCGCCTGGTGATGCTGTTGCGAAGCGGGGATGCCCCTGGCGCGGTCAGCCTGTTGCGCAAGCACATCGAGGGAACCGAGCACATTCTGGCCGGGCTGCTGCCCTCCTAGGCGCCGTCCGCCGCGGCTATTGACAACAGCCGGGCCTGCGGCATACGCTCGCCGCGGGTCATAGGTGTGGTGATTACACCTTTTTCTGTCTCGACAAACAGAGGAGGATCACTGATGGAGAGCGCATCGCCGCCCGTCGACAGCGACGAGCATCGCCTGGCCGAGCTCGGCTACAAACAGCGCCTGGACCGAGCCTGGAGCTCCTTCTCCAATTTCGCGATCTCCTTCACGATCATCTCGGTCCTCGCTGGCTGTTTCACGACCTACTTCGTCGCCTGGAACAGCGGCGGCCCGATCGCGATCTCGTGGGGCTGGCCGATCATTTGCGGGCTGATCCTGCTGGTCGCCTTCTCGATGTCCGAATTGGTATCCAAGTACCCGACCGCGGGTGGCATCTACTACTGGTCGTCGGACCTCGGAGGCAAAACCTGGGGATGGTTCACCGGCTGGTTCAACCTGATCGGCCTGGTCGGGATCATCGCCTCCGTTGTCTATGCCTCCGCTCAGTTCCTCTACGCGCTCCTGAGCCTCTATGGCCTCGATCTCGGTTTTGTCAACTTCGGCGACAGCAGCCATGTGCTGCTCGAGACGTTCGGGCTCTTCACCGTGATCCTGATCGTGCACTCGCTGATCAACATCTACTCATCGCCGTTGGTCGCGATGCTCAACAACATCTCGGTCGGGTGGCACGTCCTCGGCGTTGCCGTGATCATTCTCCTCCTGATCCTCGTTCCCTCACACCACCAGAGCGTCAGCTTCGTGTTCGGGCACACGATCAACAACACCGGTTTCAGCCATGGGATGTTCTGGTTCTACGTGCTGCCGCTCGGCTTCCTGCTGACGATGTACACGCAGACGGGCTACGACGCCTCGGCCCACATCAGCGAGGAGACCAAAGGCGCCGCACTTGGGGCGGCAAGGGGAGTATGGCGCTCGGTTTTCTGGGCCGGAGTGATCGGTTGGGCGGTGCTGCTGGCGATCACCTTCGCGGCGACGAATACCGGCTTCATCAACGACGCCGAAAACGGGATCGGCCTGGGCTCCTCGCTGGCGATCTTCTCCAGCTCGCTCGACCCGTGGGCCGCCAAGATGGTGATCCTGATCGCGACGATCGGCCAGTTCTTCTGCGGAATGTCGTGCCTGACCAGCGCTTCGAGGATGAACTACGCCTTCTCCCGGGACCGGGCTGTGCCTGGTCATCGCATCTGGACCCGGCTGAACCATCACCGCATCCCCCACTTCTCGGTCCTCTTCATGGCGTTGATCGCTTGGCTGGTGAC
>DASXBC010000134.1:0-3053 GCA_036406355.1 Solirubrobacterales bacterium
CGAACAGCAGCTCGGCGTCGGCGGCACCCAGCAGCGCGAGCACGGCGTCGAGCCCGACCTGTTCGGCGCCGCCGAAAGCGACCAGCTGGTCGAGGGTCCCGAGCGCCTCGCGGAAGCTGCCCGAGGCGGAGCGGGCGATCATCGCAACCGCGCCCTCCTCGATCTCGATGCCCTCGGCAGCGGCGACCCTTTCGAGCACCTCGGAGATCTGCTCGAGCGACGGGCGCTGGAAGTCGAAGCGCTGGCAGCGATCGGCGATCGTCGGCATCACCCGGTGGGCCTCGGTCGTGGCGAGGACGAAGACGGTGTTGGGCGGCGGCTCCTCGAGCGTCTTGAGGAAGGCGTTCCAGGCCTCCTTGGTCAGCATGTGGGCCTCGTCGAGGATGTAGACCTTGTGGTGACCGCCCGCCGGCGCGTAGGCGACCCGCTCCCGGAGCTCGCGGATGTCGTCGACCGAGCGGTTCGAGGCGGCGTCCATCTCGATCACGTCGATCGAGGTTCCGGCGGCGATCGTGACGCACGATTCGCATTCCCCGCAGGGGGTGACGGTCGGCCCGCCACGCTCGCAGTTGAGCGAGCGCGCGAGGATCTTCGCCATCGAGGTCTTGCCGGTCCCCCGCGAGCCGACGAACAGGTAGGCGTGATGGACCTTGCCCTGTTCGACCGCGTTGCGCAGGGTGCGGACGACGTGGCGCTGGCCGACCACCTCCTCGAAGGAGCCAGGGCGATGGCGGCGGTAGAGCGAGGTCGAGTCACCGGGGGAGGCCATCTGAGCCAGTGTATCTGCGGCCCCACCGCTCCCTGTACGGTGCGCCGGTGAATTCGGGGGCGAGAAGGATGCTCGTGCCGGCGGCCTGGGTCGCCGCCGTCTCGGCGCTGCTGCTGCTGATCTTCCCGGTCGGGTTCCCCAACTACGACACGATCTACGCGCTGCTCTGGGGTCGCGAAATGGCCGAAGGGATGAGCCCCGACACCGGCGCAGCCCTGCCACCGACCCCGCACCCGCTGGCCGAGCTGTTCGGACTTGTCACCACCCCACTGGGAAACGGCTCGATCGACCTGACGATGGTGATCGCCTACGTCTCGCTCGGCCTCGTCGGCTACCTCGTCTACCGGCTCGGCTCGCTCTGGTTCGACCGCGCGATCGGCGCCGTCGCGGCGCTGATCGTCCTCACCAGGGCGCCCTACCTCTCCAACGGGCTGCGCGCCTACGTCGACCTTCCCTACATCGCGCTCGTCCTCGGGGCGCTCGTGATCGAGACCCGGCGCCCCCGCGCCGGCTGGCCCGTCCTCGCCCTCCTCGCCCTCGCCGGCCTCCTCCGCCCCGAGGCCTGGCTCTTCTCCTTCGCCTACCTCGCATATCTGGCGGTCGATTTCGAGGTGCTCCGCAATCGGCTCAGCGAGTGGCGCCGGCGTCGCGAGTCTGGAAGGACGACCGGGGTGCCCCTCGAACGGGCGGATACTCAAAACGCCGGCCTGATCAGGCCGGCGTTTGTCCGGGCGAGGGGCACCCTCGTCGTCCTTGTGGCCCTGGCCCTCGCCGGGCCAATCCTCTGGGTTCTTTTCGACTGGATCACGACAGGAGATCCCACCTATTCGTTCACGGGAACCCGCGAAACGGTCGAAACCCTCGAACGCCAAACCGGGCCGGTCGACCTCGTCCTCTACGGCCCCCGCAGGCTGGGCGAGGTGCTGCAGTGGCCGGGAATGGTCGGCGCTGCGGGAGGGATCGTCCTCGGCCTGGCCTTCCTCCGGCGCCGCTCCGAGGTCGGAGTGGCGGCCGCCGTGCTGGCTCTCGGCGCCTTCGCCGTCCTCGCCGTCTCCGGCCTCGCGATCATCCCCCGCTACACGATGCTGGCCGCCGCCGTGCTGGCGGTGTTCGCCGCCCTCGGCCTGCTCGGCTGGCGGCTGCTCGAGCCCGGCCACCGCTGGCGGCGGTGGTGGCAGGCGTTCGCCGCCGTCGTCGTCCTGATGTTCGTCATCTGGGGCCCCAACCAATACGACCTCCTGCACCAGGTCCACATCGACCTCTCGAACCAGGGCCAGATCGAGTCCGACCTCAACGACCTCGCCCACTCCGGCTCGTTCGAGCCCCTCTGCCTGCCGATCTCGGTTCCGAACCACCGCCCGGTGCCGCGACTCGCCTTCGACCTCAAGGTCCGCCCGAGCCGGATCGTCAGCTCCTCCGAGCAGCGCCAGCCGAAGCGCGGCTACTTCCTCGAACCGGCATCCCCGTTCGTTGTCGAAAACTTCATCCTCGACCCGAACGACACGACGCGGCTAAACACGACCGTCCCGCCCGGGTTCCACGAGGTCGGTCGCAACCGCTCCTGGGTCCTATACCGCCGCTGCTGAGAATCAGCCTCGCTCGACCAGCTCGATCGCGGCGTGAGTCCCGGCGGCGAGCTCGGGGCTGGCGAGATCGACCTCGGGTGGCAGCTCGATGTGGAGGTCGTTGGAGGGGTCGAGCCGGGCCGTTGCCTCGGCCAGCCGCGAGTCGAGGACGTGGCCGCCGCGGCGTCGATCGGCGTCGATGAAGTGGAGGTGGAACCCGCCGACCTCGATCCCCTCGGCGTAGCTCGGGAACCGAAATCCGACCATCGTCCCGGCGACGCCATCGAGATCGAATTCGCGCTGGTCGGCGACGACCTCGGCCAGCGGCCTGTAGGGCGGGTGCTGGCGGGGAACCGAGCGCGCCCGGACCGACTCGAAGCGCCCGTCGAGGCGGATCGCGCACGACGCCGTCCCCTCCGGGACCAGCCCGTCGAGCGCCGCGAGGAGCCCCTCGTGCGATAGCGGCCCGCCGATCTCGGCCTCGATCGTCGGCGCGAATTCGGTGACGACCGCGAACGGGGTCCGCGCCTCGGGCGCGACCTCGGCCACGCGGCCGTCGACAGCGGCCCGGTAGAAGCTCCCGTCGAGGACGATCATCTCGCCGTCGAGCCCGTTCAGCGTCCCCAGCCCGAGATCGCCATGCTCGGAGAGCTCGGCGAGGGTGAGGTCGCCATCGTAGGCGCCGTCGAGCAGGGCGGAGATCGTCGATGCCTGGAACA
>DASXBC010000135.1:0-6645 GCA_036406355.1 Solirubrobacterales bacterium
CCCGATTCCGTAGTGGCCGCAGATCGCCAGCTCGTGCTCTCGCAGCAGCGGCCGCGTCGGATCGATGACCGGAGCGTCGCGAAGCGAATTGCGCTCGTGGGCGGTCCAGACCCTGCCGCCCGCTCCGGCGCAGTCGCGCACCGGGACCGCGACCAGCGTCGCCCGGCGCCGACCCAGCAGCCCGCCCTGGCCGAGCGCCGCGATCAACCAGGCGGGAGCGCCGCCGTCGCTGTCGACGTAGACGGCGTGGACTCGCCCGACGGGAGCGCCCCCGACCTCGTCGAGGTCCCAACCGACCCACGAGCTCGCCTCATCCCGCGACGGCGGCCCCGCCTCCGGGATCGACTCGGTGGTGTCAGCCATCCCCCATCCTCTCGAGCAGCTCCGACGCGGCGCTGGCGGGATCCAGCTCGCGCCTGACGACCCTTTCGAGCAGCGCCGCCGTCTCGGTGTCCTCTGCGGCTGTCGCCTCGAGCTGTCGGCGCATCCTCGAGGCTGCGATCCCCAGCACCTCGTTGCGCAGGTTTCGGGCGCGCCGCTCCTCGAGCGTGCCGGCGGCCTCGATGTGGGCGCGGTGCTCGTCGATCTTCTCGGCCAGCTCGGCGACCCCCTCCCCCCTGGCCGCCTCGGTGCGGAGGATCGGGACGGACCAGCCCTGCGGGTCCTCCGAGAGGGCGAGCACGCTGCGGACCTCGCGCACCATGGTGTCGGTCATCGGGTGGTCGGCCTTGTTGACGACGATCACGTCCGGGATCTCCATCACCCCCGCCTTCAGCGCCTGGATCGAGTCGCCCGAGCCGGGCATCAGCGCGAGGACGATCGTGTCGGCGTGATCGACGATGTCGATCTCGGCCTGGCCGACGCCGACGGTCTCGATCAGGACGTCGTCCTTGCCGGCGGCGTCCATCACCAGCGCCAC
Source organism: Solirubrobacterales bacterium (assembly GCA_036406355.1). GTDB lineage: Bacteria > Actinomycetota > Thermoleophilia > Solirubrobacterales > 70-9 > VRUE01. Next base: position 920 of record DASXBC010000135.1, read on the forward strand.
CTGCAGCGCCGCCTCGGAGAGGCCCCCGAGGGCGCCCCGCGAGGCCATCGAGCGGATGAACACCCCGGGGTCGAGGAAGTGGTCCGAGAGCCGGATCCGGTCGCCGAGCAGGGCGCCGCGGGTGAACGGGCTCGAGGGGTCGATCGAGAGGACGGCGATGTCCCGATCGGACTTGCGGAGCTCCGCGGTCAGCGCCCCGATCAGGGTGCTCTTGCCGACGCCGGGCGGGCCGGTGAAGCCGACGATCCTCGCGCTCCCGGTCCGCGGGTAGACCTCGCGGACCAGCTCCCACCCGGCCGGGTCGTCGGACTCGATCAGCGTGATCGCGCGGGCGAGCGCTCGCTTGTCGCCGGCGACGAGCCGCTCGGCGAGGGAGGCGCTTTTCGCCACGTCGGCCAAGGTTTCGCCAGTCTAGAGTTCCCGCCGCCGTGATCCGCTCGCTCCGCTTCTATGCGCGCAACGGAATGCTGACGCCGAAATACGCGCTGCTCCTCGGCCGCTATCTGTGGCGACGCCTCCTCACCCGCGCCGGCCGGCGCTGGCGCACCGACGGCCCGGTCTTCTTCGGCAGCGGCCTCGAATTGCAGATCGCGCCGCGGGGCCGGGTCGAGTTCGGGCGCTTCGTCTGGGTCGGTCACGGGACCAAGATCCGCTGTCACGAGGGGGTCGTCGAGATCGGGCCGAAGACCGTGATCGGCCAGGAGTGCACGATCTCCGCCTACCGGCGGGTGCGGATCGGCGAGCAATGCGTGATCGCCGACCGGGCTATGTTCATCGACTTCGACCACGGCGTGGTCGAGGTCGAGCGGCCGATCCGGCAGCAGGGGATCTACATGCGCGACGTCGAGGTCGGCTCGAACGTCTGGATCGGATACGGGGCGTGCATCCTCCGCGGCGTCCGGGTCGGCGACAACTCGATCATCGGCACCAACTCGGTAGTGACCAGGGACGTGCCCGCGAACGCGGTGGTCGCCGGTATTCCGGCGCGGGTGATCAGGACGCGGGAGGCGCCGCGCGACCTGCGCTGGCCGCACCCGGTCGAACCCGACCCGGGCGCCGAGACGACACTGCCGATCCCTCCGTGAAGGTCGCTAGAGTGGCGGCGTGAAGTTCGACCGCGTGGCGATGCCGCTTCTTTCTGGCCTCGCCGCGCTCGCGATCGCGGCGCCGGCCGCCGCCCAGGTCACGGTCGGCCAGGTCGCCACAGAAGACAACTACAGCCTGTGCAGCTTCACCACGGCTGGCGATGAAATCAATACCTCGGTCGCGGCGGGACCCTCGTACGCGGTGCCGGCCCCGGGTGGCGTGATCACCTCGTGGACGACAACGTCCTGGATTTCGAATCCACAACAGAAGCTGGGACTGAAGGTCTTCCGCCCTGCCGGGCCGAACACTTTCACCGCGCTGGCCGAGGACGACCGGACGCTGACGCCGATGTCGACCAACACCTTCCCGATCAGCATTCCGGTGCAGACCGGCGACCTGGTCGCTCTCCACATCCCGAGCCATACCGATTCGCCGCTCAATAACTGCTCGTTCGAAACACCCGGCATCAACCACTGGGTCTACAAGGAAGGCTCGGCGCCGATCGGCGTCCCGACCACATTCGACGGCGAATACGGATCCGCCAGTCTGCTCAACGTCTCCGCCACGGTCCTGCCGCCACCGACGATTTCCGGGCTGAGCCCGGCGGCGGGCTCGGTCAGCGGTGGAACCGCAGTCACCATCGCCGGCGCGAACTTCGCCCAGGTCAAAGGGGTCGGCTTCGGTGCTACGGCGGCAGCCGGCTTCTCGGTCGGCTCCGAAGGTCAGATCACGGCGACGGCGCCGGCGAGCAAGACGATCTCGGCGGTCCCGATCACGGTCACGACGGTGGCCGGGACGGCCGGCTCGGCCCAGACCTTCGCCTACGAAGGCTGCCGGGTCCCGAAGCTGAAGGGCAAGAAGTTGAAGGCGTCGAAGAAGAAGCTGAAGAAAGCGGACTGCAAGACCGGCAAGGTCAAGAAGCGCAAGGGCGCCACCGGGTCGTCCGGCAAGGTCGTCAAGCAGAGCCCGAAGCCCGGCTCGGTCCTCGCCCCGGGCGCCAAGGTGAAGGTGACCCTCGGCCCCTAGGTGGTGATCCCGGCAAGGTCGCCGTAGACGGCCGCCGTCCGCTCGGCGACGTCGCCCCAGTCGAAGCGGCGCAGGTGCTCGTAGGCTTCGGCAACGAGCCGCCGCCCGAGCTCGTCGTCGCCGAGGACGCGGATCGCGACCTCGGCCAGCGCTTCCGGATCGCGGGCGCGGAACCTCAGGCCCGCCTCCTCGTGCGGGACCACCTCCCGCAGGCCGCCGGTGTCGGCGACGATGCACGGGCAGCCCGACGCCATCGCCTCCAGCGCCACCAGCCCGAACGGCTCGTAGATCGAGGGGACGACGGTGAGGTCGGAGATCCGGTAGAGCGAGTGGAGGACGTCGTCGCCGATCCAACCGAGGAAGGTCCCGTGCTCCATCAGGCCCAGCTCCTCGGCCTGGCTGTGGAGCTCTTCCTCGTGGGTGCCGGAGCCGGCGACCAGGAAGCGGGTGCCGGGGGCGCCCTCGATCAGCCGCGGCATCGCCTCCAGCGCCAGCTGGAATCCCTTCTCGTAAACCAGGCGGCCGATCAGCAGAACCAGCTTCTCGTCGGGTGCGGCGAACTCCGAGCGCAGCCGGGTCAGCTCGGCCGGGTCCTGCGGCTGGAGGTCGTCGGGGTCGATCCCATTCGGAATGACGCTCACGCGCGTTTCCTCGACCCCGAAGATGTCGGCGATCTGTTCGCGCATGTACTGCGAGCAGGCGATGACCCGCTCGGCCCGGTTGGCGATCCAGCGCTCGACCTCGTGGATGTAGCTCTGCGGGTGCTTTTCGACCCAGCCCTGGTGACGACCGTGCTCGGTGGCGTGGATCGTCGTCACCAGCGGCGCGTCGAAGCGTTTGGCGAGGTGGTCGCAGGCGTTGGCGACGAGCCAGTCGTGGCCGTGGACGAGATCGAAGTCGAAGCGGTCGCCGAGCTCGACCCCGCTCGCCAGCATGTCGGAGTTCATTCGCTCGACCCAGGCGACGAACTCGCCGAGGTCGGTCGGTCGTTGCGGCTCGCGGATGCGGTGGACGAGGACGCCGTTCATCCGCTCCTCGGCCGGCGACTCCTCGCCTCCGCGGGTGAGGACGTGGACCTCGACGTCGCGCTCGACCAGGGCCTCGGAGAGCTTGCGGACGTGGCGGGCCAGCCCTCCCTCGATCAGCGGCGGGTACTCCCAGGAGAGGACGAGGACTCGGGTCATCCGGTGAAGGTCAGGGCGAAAGAAGCGATGAGATGCTCAGGTCCGGGGCTAGCGCGCGCATTCGCGGATCGGTGGAAGATCGTGAGTCTATGGCCTCCAGCGCCGCCTCGGCGTGGCGCGTGGCGCGCTGGTAGGCGTAGTCGCCGGCCTCCCCGCGCCGGTCGAGAAACGCCCAGTCGCTGGACTGGACGGCCAGCAGCTCGCGGGCGGCGCGCAACGCGGCCGGCCCGCGGAGGCCGCGGGAAAGCGCCCGCAGGAGGCGCAGCTCCAGCCGCCGCGCCCCCCAGGCGAGGTCGGCCACCGGTGGCGAGTCCCAGGTGCTGAGGTCCTTCCCCTCCCCCCAGGTGGATGCCTCGAGGGCGACCCCCACCGGTTCGTGCTCGGCGAGCGCCTCGCTCGCGGTGAGCAGCCTGACGCCGGCCGCCTCGGCTGCCGCGACGACCTCCGCCAGCCAGGCGGCGCCCTCCGACCACCAGTGGCCGAGAAGCTCGGTGTCGATCGCGAAGACGATCAGGCCGCGCCGGCCGCGCGTCGCCGAGAACTCCCGCAGGCGGGCGGCGGCGGCGGCGAGGAACTCGGCGGCCTGGCGGCGGGTTGCCGCGCGGGCGGCCTCGGGCTCATAGGCGCCCCCACCCACCTTCCAGATCCGGATCCCGCGCAGCGACTTGCCGGCAAACTGCGCGTAGGCCGGATCGGAGGGGTAGCCGTCGAGCGACCAGAGCCAGCTCACCGCCTCCCAGTCGATCGGCAGCGCCACCGGGCCCGCCCCGGTTGCGATCGGGGACAGCGCCTCGAGCGGCTGCCGGTGCGCGCTCTGGTCGACGCAGAACCAGCGCACCCCGTCCTCGGCGAGCGCCGCCTCCAGCCCCGGGGCATACGCGCACTCGGGCAGCCAGAAGCCGCCGTCCCAGCCGAACCGGCGCCGGTGCGAGCGGATCCCGGCGTCGAGCTGGAGCCGCAGCGCGGGCCTCGTCGCGAGAAGCGGCAGCACGGCGTGGGTCGCTGCCGAGGCGGCGAGCTCCACCCGCCCCGACTCCGCCGCCTCGCGGAAGGCGCGCAGCGGATCGCCGCCGACGGCGTCGAGCAGCTCGAGCGCATGGCGGTAGCGGTCGAGCTCGCCCTCGCAGGCCTCGCGGCACTCGGCGGGCACCTGATCGAGGTCGGCCGCGGCGGCCTCGACCCGGAGCCCGATCAGGAACTCGCGCAGGCGCTCGCGCGCGCCCGCGTCCTCGAGCTGGTCGGCGAGCACCGGGGTGACGGTCATCGTCAGCCGCTCGGCGACCTCGAGGACCGGGAGATAGGAGCGGACGATCGCGTCGAAGAGCCACTCCTCGCCGAACGGGTACGTCCCGAACCCCTCGACGTAGGGCATGTGGGAATGGAGGACGATCGCGAGATCGCCGACCCCGCGCCGCTCAGACATGGCAGACGGCGAGGAAGTCGAGCGCCCGATCGAGGCTCGCTGGGCGGAGCTCGAAGTCCGAGGTGGAGATCGACGGGGTGAAGCGGTCGTAGAACGGCTTCGTCAGGCGCAGCGCGCGGTGGACGCGGTCCCAGCCGAGCCGGATTGCGATCTCGTGGGCACGGAGGCGGCGGGCGTGGAAGAGGCCGAGAACCTCGACCCGGTCGAAGTGGTCGCGGCAGACGGCGCCGAACTCCTCGGCCCGGTACTCGTGGACGTGCCAGGGGTTGTCGGACTTCTCGGCGCCCTCCGGCGCCAGGGTCAGCAGGTTCGGCGTCGAGACGTAGGCGACACCACCGGGCCCGAGCATCGAGCGGAAGTGGTCGAGGATCGCGCCGGCGTCCTCGACGTGCTCGATCGTCTGCAGGAAGACGACCGCGTCGCAGGGCTCGGAGAAGCTCTCGACCAGGTCGCGCTCGAAGCGCAGGTTCGGCCTGACGTAGCGAAGCCGGGCGTGCTCGTGGGCCTCGGGGTTGGCATCGACTCCGACCACGCTCGCGGCCGACCCGGCGAGAAGGTCGGAGCCGTAGCCCTCGCCGCATGCCATGTCGACGACCCGCTTCCCGGCAACCCGCTCCGCGATCCACTCGTAGACGACGAGGTGACGCCGGAACCAGTAGTTCTCGTCCGGCACGTCGGGCAGGGTCCGCTCGCCGGTCAGCGGCAGCGGCGGCACCCCCTCGGGCTGGTTGCGCTGTAGGTACTCGGCCTCGGCCACGCAGGCACGGTACCTCCCGGTGTCGAGTCTGCGATTTGTCTCGCCATGCGAACCGAAAGGGCAGATTCGGCGATCGGGGTTCAGCCGGTGCGGAGAGTGACGCGAGTCCGCAGCGACGCAGGCGCGCCTCCCGGAGGCGTGTAGGTCAGCCCGGCGATCGCCTTCAGCCTGCCGGTCCGGGCGAGCATCGCCTTCCTGGCGCCCGTCGGCCTGAGCAGGACCGAGGTGCTGCCGGACGCGCTCCTGGAAA
>DASXBC010000136.1:0-11804 GCA_036406355.1 Solirubrobacterales bacterium
CACCGCGCTGCTCGAGCGCGTCGGCCTCGGCGACAAGCTCAACCAGTACCCCGAACGGCTGTCCGGAGGCCAGCAGCAGCGGGTGGCGATCGCTCGCGCCCTGGCGATGGACCCTCACCTGATGCTGTTCGACGAGGTGACGAGCGCGCTCGACCCCGAGCTCGTGAAGGAGGTCCTCGACGTGATGAGGGAGCTGGTCAGCGAGGGAATGACGATGATCGTCGTCACCCACGAGATGGGGTTCGCGAAGGACGTCGGCGACCGCGTCGTCTTCATGGACGGGGGCGTGGTGGTCGAGCAGGGCAAGCCGAAGGACGTGCTGGACAGCCCCAAGGAGGAGCGCACCAAGCGCTTCCTCGGGCTCGTGCTCGAACACTGAGTGGCTAGCGGCCGCCGGCCATCGCCGGCAGGATCACGACCGTGTCAGCGTCGGCGACCGCGGTGTCGAGGCCATCGAGAACCCGCACGTCCTCGTCGTTGAGGTAGACGTTGACGTAGCGGTTGAGGTCGCCGTCTGGGCCGAACAGCTGCTCCTCGGTAGCCGGGTGCTCGCCGGTCAGAGCCCGCAGCACCTCGCCGACGCTGGCGCCGGCGGCGTCGACCTCGGAGGCGCCACCGGTGTGCTGCCTGAGGACGGGGGGGATTCGCACCGTCGCCATCGCGCGCAACCTACCGGTTCAGGGTCTTTCCCGCCGCCGGCTAACCGGCGCAGAAGGCCTCGTAATCGGGGAACTTGCCGAGCTCCGACTCAGGGACCTCGGGCACGTTCTCACCGCAGATCGGGCAGTCCGGGTCGCGGCGGACCTTGAGCTCGGTGAAGCGGGTGCCGAGCGCTTCGTAGAGGAGCAGGCGACCGATCAGCGGCTCGCCGATACCGAGGACCAGCTTGATCACCTCGTTGGCCTGGAGCGTCCCCATCGTCCCCGCCATCACGCCGAGGACCCCGTTGGCGGAGCAGCTCGGCGCCAGCTCGGCCGGCGGCGGCGTCGGGTAGAGACAGCGGTAGCACGGCCCCTCGTACGGGACGAAGGTCGAGATCTGGCCGTCGAAGCTGAGGATCGAGGCCGAGACGACCGGCTTGCGCAGCCGCACCGATGCGTCGTTCAGCAGGTACCGGGTCGGGAAGTTGTCGGCGCCGTCGACGATCACGTCGTAGCCGGAGATCAGCTCGATGATGTTGTCGGAATCGAGGCGGAGGTTGTGCTCGACGACGTCCACGTCGGGGTTGAGCGCCTCGATCGTCTGCCGCGCGGAAGAGGTCTTCGGCTCGCCGATCCGCTCGGTGTTGTGGATCACCTGGCGCTGGAGGTTGGATGCGTCGACGACATCGTCATCGACGAGGCCGATCGTGCCGATCCCCGCGGCGGCGAGGTAAAGCGCGGTCGGCGCGCCGAGGCCGCCGGCGCCGATCAGCAGCACCCTCGCGTTGAGGAGCTTGATCTGGCCGTCGACCCCGACCTCGGGAAGGAGCGTGTGGCGCGAGTAGCGGTCGCGCTGCGCGGGGGTCATCCCGCTGGCGGCGACGACCGGCAGCCCCTGCTCCTGCCAGGCGAGGATCCCGCCCGCCATCGAGGCGACGTTCTCGTAGCCGAGCTCCTGCATCTGTTCGGCAGCGGTGAAGGAGCGGTTGCCGCTGCGGCAGTAGAGGATCGTGCGCGCCGACTTGTCGGGCGCGGCCTCGGCGATCTCGTCCCCGAGCAGGCCGGGCGGCACCAGCTTGCCGTTCTCGAGATGGGCCTCGGCGTACTCGTGCGGCTCACGGGTGTCGACCAGGACGACGTCGCCGCCCTCGATCTCCGCCGCCGCCTCGAACGGCTCTATCTCCTCGATCTGCTGCCTGGTCTGCGCGCTGGTGGCCATCTCTTCAAATCCCCGAATCCGGATCGGCTTTTACTTCAATAAGTATAGCGCCCAGCCACCGGCCCCCGCGAAGTCGAAATCTGATCCTTCATCGCGGGGGCCGAATCCGGACGCGGCCGATTTCGGGCCCGCCGCCCGCGGACACGAAGCGGAGCAGGCGGCGGAATACTCGATTCAGCCGAGGCTGGGGCGCATCTGGCGCAGGCGCCGGACGCGCTCTTCGATCGGCGGGTGGGTCGAGAACAGCTTCGAGAGCCCGCTGCCCGAGAAAGGCTTGACGATGTAGAGCGGCTCGGCCGCCTGGTTGACTTCCATCGGGATCGCTTCCGCCCCCTGCTCGAGTCGCAGCAGCGCGCTCGCCAGCGACTCCGGGTTGCCGCAGATCTCGGCACCGCCGGCGTCGGCCGCGTACTCGCGCTGGCGCGAGATCGACAGCTGGATGATCGAGGCGGCGATCGGCGCCAGCAGGACGAGCGCCAGCGACGCGACGAGCCCGAGCGGCGAGTTGTCGTCGTTGCCGAACCAGAGCAGCATGTAGGCGATATAGGTGATCGCGCCGCCGATCGCCGAGGCAACCGACTGGATCAGGATGTCGCGGTGCTGGACGTGGGCGAGCTCGTGCGAGAGGACGCCGCGCAGCTCGTCCTCGGAGAGGAGTTTGGTGATCCCTTCGGTGACCGCCACCGCCGCGTGCTTGGGGTTGCGACCGGTCGCGAACGCGTTCGGCTGCTGCTGGGGAATGATGTAAAGGCGCGGCATCGGCAGGCCGGCCCGGGTCGTGAGTTCGCGGACTATCTGGTAGATCCGCGGCGCTTCCGACTCCTCGAGCGGCTTCGCGCCGGACATTTTCAGCGCCAGTTTGTCGCTGAAGAAGTAGGAGCCGAGGTTGAGCAGGAGGCCGATGAAGAGGAACGTGAGGGCCGTTTGCGGGCCGCCGATCAGGGCGCCGATCACGACCAGCAGGCCGGTCAGCGAGGCCAGCAGGATCGTCGTGCGGATCGTCGCGCCGAAGGTGGACTGCTTGGTGGTGGTCATTCCGTCTGCTCCTGTTTGGTTTTGGCTGCCGAGGAAGTATTGCCCTCGGGCGCGGATCCGCCTATGGGTGGAAACCCCTATTCGCCGGCCCTCCGCCGCCCAGGCGGGATCGGCGGCTCTACGCTTGCCCGATGCGACTCCGGAGCTCCCGCTGAGCACCGTCGCCCTCGTAGCCCTCGCCGTCATCGCGGCGGCGCTGGCCGCCGGCCTGGTCGCCCAGCGGCGCCGTTTCGCGCCGATCGAGGACCTGATCGAGGAGATGGAGAAGGTCGACCTCAGCCGACCGGGGCCGGTGCTGCCGGCCTCGATCGACGGCATCGCCGAGACCGAAGAGGCGGAGCGGCTCGAGCTCGCTTTCCTGCGGATGATGAACCGTCTCGAGGCCGAGCGGCGGCGGGCGGGGTCGGCGGCGCTGCGGGCGCAGGAGGAGGAGCGGGCGCGGGTCGCGCGCGACCTCCACGACGAGGTGAACCAGTCCCTTACCGGGCTCCTGCTGCGGCTCGAGGCGGTACGCGAGGAGGCGCCGCCGGCGTTGGCCGTGGAGGTCGACGAGACGAAGGCGCTCGCCAACAGGGCGATGCGGGAGCTGCTCGCGCTCGCGCGGCAGTTGCGCCCGACAGCGCTCGACGACCTCGGCCTCGCAGCCGCGATCGGAGGCCAGGTCGAGCAGGTCGCACGCCCCGGCCTCGAGGCGAGCCTCGCGGCCGACGGCGACTTCTCCGACCTCGATCCCGACGTCCAGCTCGTCTTCTACCGGGTCGCTCAGGAGGCGATCACCAACGCCGCACGGCACAGCGACGCCGACCGTATCGCCGTGTCCCTGAGGCGCAGCGGGGACGGCGTCGCGCTCGAGGTCGCCGACGACGGCCGCGGCTTCGCGTTCGAGAAGTCGGAACGCGGGCTTGGGATCGGCGGTATGCGCGAGCGGGCGCTGCTCATCGGCGCCGATCTGACGATCGAGTCGCGCCCCGGCCAGGGCACCACCGTCCATCTCGACGTCAAGCCGCCCCCGGACGCGGCGGCAAGCCGGAGCGACCGACCGTCTAGATCTGATCCATCGGGAGGGAGCGACGGCGAAGCAGGTAGGAGGGGCGAGCGATGAGGGTCCTGATCGCCGATGACCACGGGATCGTCCGCTCCGGGCTGCGGCTGTTGCTGGAGCGGCAGCCCGATATCGAGGTGATCGCCGAGGCGGCCGACGGCGCCGAGGCGCGCGAGCTGGCGATCCGCGAGAGGCCCGACCTGGCGATCCTCGACGTGCGGATGCCGAAGCTGACCGGTCTGCAGGCGACGCGCGAGATCCGCGACCAGGCTCCCGAGGTCGCCGTCCTGATCCTCTCGATGCACGACGACGAGCGCTACCTGTTCGAGGCGCTCAAAGCGGGGGCGTCCGGCTACGTCCTGAAGACCCAGGCCGACACCGACCTGCTGGCGGCGATCCGCGCGGTCGAGCGCGACGAGCCGTTCCTGACGCCGGAGGCCCAGCGGGCGCTGATCAAGGACGTGCTCGAGCGCGGCTCAGCCGGCGAGGAGGAGCTGACCCCGCGCGAGGAGGAGATCGTGAAGCTCGTCGCCGAGGCCAACACGTCCAGGGAGATCGCGGCGATCCTCCATCTGTCCGAGAAGACGGTCGAGAACCACCGCGCGAACGCGATGCGAAAGCTGGGAATGCGCGACCGGGTCGAGCTCGTCCGCTACGCGATCCGACGCGGCCTGATCGAGCCCTGATCGCCGCCGCCACCGTTTTGCTTGACTGGGGGCCCGTCCGATGAAGGAGGCCGACGGACAATTCCGGGACAAACGCTGGCTGGCGCTGATCCTGCTCTGCTCGTCCCAATTCGTAGTCGTGCTCGACGCGTCGATTGTCAACGTCGCGCTGCCCTCGATCGGCCGGGCGCTCGACTTCTCCCAGGAAAACCTGCCCTGGGTGGTCAACGCCTACGTCCTCACCTTCGGCGGGTTCCTGCTGCTCGGGGGGCGCACCGCGGACCTGCTCGGCCGCCGGCGGGTCTTCATGGCCGGGCTGCTTGTGGTCGGGATCGCCTCGCTGCTTGCCGGCTTCGCAGCAACCGAGGGACAGCTGATCGCGGCCCGCGCCGCCCAGGGCCTCGGCGCGGCGATCATCTCGCCGGCGGCGCTCTCGATCGTCACCACGACCTTCAGCGACGGCGTCGAGCGCAACAGGGCGTTGGGCGTATGGGGAGCGGTCGCCGGATCCGGTGGCGCGGCCGGCGTCCTGCTCGGCGGCATCCTCACCGAAGGCCTGGGCTGGGAATGGGTGCTGTGGGTCAACGTCCCGGTCAGCCTGATCGCCTTCGCCCTCGCCCCGAGCCTGATCGCCGAGAGTCGCGATGAGGAGAGGACGCGCGCCTTCGACATCGCCGGCGCGGTCACCGTCACCGCCGGGCTCTCGATCCTCGTCTACGCGCTGGTCGACGCCAACAGCGCCGGCTGGGGCTCGTTGCAGACGATCGGCCTGATCGTCCTCTCGCTGCTGCTGCTGGCGGTGTTCATCGCGATCGAGCTGCGCTCGGCAAAACCGCTGGTCCCGTTCTCGATCTTCCGGATCCGGACGCTGACCGGCGCCAACGTCGTCGGCCTCCTGGTCGGGGCCTCGCTGTTCTCGATGTTCTTCTTCATCACCCTCTACATGCAGCAGGTGCTCGGCTACAGCCCGATCCACGCCGGCCTCTCCTACCTGCCGCTGGCGCTGGTGATCATGGCCTCGGCCGGAATCGCGTCCCAGCTCGTCACCAAGGTCGGCTACAAGCCGGTGCTGGCGACGGGGATGCTCTTCATCGTCGCCGGTTTGCTCTGGTTCAGCCAGATATCGGTCGGGGGCGGCTTCCTCACCGACATCCTCGGCCCCTCGGTCCTCGCCGCCGCCGGCCTCGGCTTCGCCTTCGTGACGACGACGATCGCCGCCGTATCGGGAGTTCGGGAGGAAGAAGCCGGCCTGGCGAGCGGGCTGATCAACACCTCGCAGCAGATCGGCGGCGCCCTCGGGCTTGCGGTCCTCTCCGCGATCGCGATCGCACGCACCGACAACGTCATGTCGGGCGGCGGGGTCAACCCGCTGAGCGGCCTGACGGAGGGATTCCAGCTTGCGTTCCTCGGCGGCGCGATGTTCGCCCTCGCCGGCTTCCTCCTGACGCTGGTCCTGATCCGCGGCTCCGACAGCCGCGCGCACATGGAACTCGGCAAGGAGGCGCCGCCGGAGGGGGCGTCGGCATAACCGACCGCTCTTGTAGGATTTAGCCAGATGTTGTTCTCGACCAAAGCCGAGTACGGAGTGCGCCTGATGGTGGAGCTCGGACGCCAGCGCGGCGCGGCGCCGATCTCGCTCAGCGCCGTCGCCGAGGCGGAGCGGCTTCCGCTCTCCTACCTCGAGCACCTCGTCGCGCGGCTCCGCAAGGCCGGGCTCGTGACCTCGACCCGAGGGGCTCACGGCGGTTACCGCCTGGCGATGCCGGCCGAGGAGATCAGCCTCGACGTCGTCGTCGAGGCGCTCGAAGGGCAGATCGCGCCGATGGAGTGCTTTCACGAGACGCCCGAGGGCAAGGTCCTCTGCTCGCATGAAAGCGACGGCGACCACGCCTGCGCGACGAAGCTGCTCTGGACCCGGGTCCAGGGCGGCGTGACCAAGGCGCTCGCCGGGACCACGCTCGCCGAGCTGGTCGAGTTCGCGGGCGGGACCGCGGGCACCGGGCGCCGGGCGCCGGTCGGCACCCCAGCTTGATCAAACTGAAACGGAGACGAATTGGCTGAGCTTGAGATACGTAACCTGCACGTGAGCGCCGAGGGCAAGGAGATCCTCCGCGGCCTCGACCTCGACGTCGAGAAGGGCAGGGTGCATGCGCTGATGGGCCCGAACGGGTCCGGCAAGTCGACGCTCGCGAACGCGATCATGGGCCACCCCGCGCTCGAGGTGACCGAGGGGACGATCACCTTCAAGGGCGAGGACGTGACCGAGGCCGATCCCGATGAGCGCTCGCGCGCCGGGCTGTTCATGGCGTTCCAGTACCCGGTCGCGATCCCCGGTGTCTCGGTCAGCAAGTACCTGCGGATGATCCTCAACGCCCGCCGCGAGGCCAACGGCGAGCCCGAGATCAAGATCAAAGAGTTCGCGAAGATCGCCCAGGAGGCGATGGACCTCGCCAACATCCCGAAAGACTTCTCGAGCCGCTACCTGAACGACGGCTTCTCGGGCGGTGAGAAGAAGCGGATGGAGCTGCTGCAGCTGGCGCTGCTGCGGCCCGAGATCGCAATCCTCGACGAGACCGACTCGGGCCTCGACATCGACGCGCTGCGGACGGTCGCCGACGGGGTCAACAGGTTTGCCGGCCCCGACATGGGCGTGCTGATCATCACCCACTACCAGCGGATCCTCCACATGGTGAAGCCGGACTTCGTCCACGTCATGTTCGAGGGGCGGATCGTCAAGGAGGGCGGGCCCGAGCTCGTCGAACAGCTCGAGGAGAAGGGCTACGGCTGGATCCGCGAGGAGGTCGAGGCTGCTGCTTAGCCTCGCGTGAGCGTGGAGCCGGCGACGACGACAAGAACCAGCGCCGCTCCGACTTTCCCAATCGAGAAGGTCCGCGCCTCCTTTCCCGCGCTCGAGCGTGAGGTCAACGGCGTCCCGGTCGCGTATCTCGACAGCGGCGCCAGCGCCCAGCGCGTCCTCGCCTCGATCCAGGCCGTCGACCGCTACGAGCGCAGCCAGCACTCGAACGTCCACCGCGGCTCGCACACGATGTCGGCCGAGGCGACCGCGGCCTACGAGGGAGCGCGGGCGACGGTCGCCGACCACATCGGCGCCGCCGACCGCCGCGAGGTCGTCTTCGTCCGCAACGCGACCGAGGCGATCAACCTCGTCGCCCGGGCCTGGGGCGACGCCAACGTCGCCGAGGGCGATCGGATCGTCCTCACCGAGATGGAGCACCACTCGAACATCGTTCCCTGGCAGCAGCTCGCCGAGCGTACGGGCGCCGAGATCGATTGGGTCCCGGTCGGCGACGAGGGGCGGCTTGAGATGCCGGCGTTGGTCGAGGCGCTGGAGCGGGGTCCGAAGCTCGTCGCCGTCACCCACGTCTCCAACGTCCTCGGGACCGAGAACCCGCTGGCCGAGATCTCGCGGCTGGCGCACGATGCCGGTGCGCTGGTCCTCGCCGACGGTGCCCAGGCGGCGCCGAAGCTGCCGCTCGACATCGGCGCCCTCGGGGTCGATTTCTACGCGATCACCGGCCACAAGCTCTACGCGCCGACCGGGATCGGCGCCCTCTGGTCCCGGCTTGACCTGCTGCGGGCGACCCCCCCGTTCCTCGGTGGCGGCTCGATGATCCGCAAGGTGACCAAGGGCGGGACGTCCTACGCCGACCCGCCCGCCCGGTTCGAGGCGGGGACGCCGGCTATCGCGCAGGCGATCGGCATGGCCTCGGCGCTGCGCTGGCTCGACGGCCTCGGGATGGACGCCGTCCGCGAACACGAGCGGGAGATCGCCGACTACGCGCTGGCGAGGCTCGCCGAGGTCGATGGCCTGCGTGTCTTCGGGCCGCCGCGCGGCCCCGAGCGCGGCGGCCCCATCTCGTTCGAGCTCGAGGGCGTCCACGCCCACGACGTCTCCGAGATCCTCGATCGGCATGGGGTGGCGGTCCGCGCCGGCCACCACTGCGCCCAGCCGCTGATGGACCGCCTCGGCGTCGCCGCGACCGCCCGCGCCAGCTTCGCCGTCCACACGATCCCCGAGGAGATCGACCGCCTCGTCGAGGGGCTCGAGGACGCGCGCCGCGTCTTCGGGCTTTAGCGGCCGAACGCGTCCGCGAACTCGGGGCCGGCGCGAGCGGTTTCGGCGCAGCGGCAATGGGCGTAGACCCGCCAGCGGATGCGCACCAGGCTGGATCCTCGATAGACCAGCCGGATCCGGCCATTGCATCCGTTCAGCCTCGCGATCACGCCGAAGCCGGCGAACGTCGATCGGCACCCCTTTTCTAGCGCCGTGTGGTGGAGCCGATTGCCGTCGACAAAGATTTCGAGCAGCCATCCGTAGGCGCGGGGGAATCTCGGTGACACCCAGACACGGGCGTGACGGGAGCCATGGAGCACCGCGGTGCACGGCTTTCTTGCGCATTCGACCTTGCCAGACGACGGCTGTGATCCGGGCGGCCGCGGTCGTTCGATCCGACGTTCAGGTTCCCGGTTGTGTGATACGGGAACGGCCCCACCGCCGAAGAGGCCGCCTCCGAACGAGAACCGGTATCGATGGCTGGACGACGCCGACGCGCCGGCCGCTGAGATCAGGAGCACCACGAGCGCGAGCCCGGCACAGCCGGCGAGGCGAATCCCGGTCCCCAGAGCGCTCGAACGCCTCCCTGCGTCGATCACCAGACGGACCTGCACGTAGAACACTCCTGTCCCGAAACCGCGGCGGTCCTGAAAGGGTACTTCGCTAGCCTCGGAGCAATGGACGAGCTTTACCGCGAGCAGATCCTCGAGCACTACAAGCGGCCGCACAACTTTGGGCGGCTGGAGGCGCCCGACCTCGAGTTCGAGGACAACAACCCGTTCTGTGGCGACGAGCAGCACGTGACGATCCGGCTCGACGGCGACGGCCGCGTCGCCGAGGTCGCCTTCGAGGGCAGGGGCTGCGCGATCTCGACCGCGGCCACCTCGCTGCTGACCGACGAGCTCGCCGGCAAGTCGCGGGAGGAGATGCTGCGGCTGCCGAAAGAGTTCGTCCTCGATCTGCTCGGGATCGATATCTCGGCGACGCGGATGAAGTGCGCGATGCTCGGCCTCAAGGTGGTCAAGAGCGCCAGCCTCGGCGAGGCTGCCGAATGGGAGGACGAGGGCGAGGCCGGCGACCCCGCTGAGGCAGCCGCCGACCTCGCTCCCTCAGATGGCACCTAGCCGCTGGGCTGCATCTCCGGGTCCGGCTGGATCACGGCGAAGACCGCGCCGAACGGGTCTTTGAGCACCGCGACCGAACCGACTCTTTCGATCTCGGTCGGGCCGAACACGGCCTCGCCGCCGGCGCCCTCCGCCTGCGCCACGGTCGACTCGGTGTCCTCGACCGTGAAGTAGACAAGCCAGTGGGGCGGAACCTCGGCCGGAGCCCGGCCGGTGATGTCGATCATGCCGCCGAAGGTCTCCTCGCCGACTGTGATCGAGGTGTAGGTCCCCGTCTCTGCGAACTCCTGGTCCTCGAACGTCCAGCCGAAGACGGCGCCGTAGAAGGCCCTGGCGGCCTCGGGATCACGGGTGTTGAGCTCGGCCCAGTTGACCGCGCCCGCCTCTTTGACGACGCCGAAACCGACGTTCGTGCCGCCCTGCCAGACGCCGAAGGCAGCCCCGGTCGGGTCGACCAGAACGGCCATCCGCCCATAGTCGAGGACGCTCATCGGCTCGACGATCGCCGTGCCTCCGGCCTCCTTTGCGGCCGCCACCGTGGCGTCGGCGTCATCGCTGGCGATGTAGGTGAGCCAGGCGGGCGGTTGCCCCTCCTGCATCAGCTTCATCACTCCGCCGACCGCGCGGCCGCCCATCTGAGCCGTCCGGTAGCCGCCGGTCTCCTCGGCGTTCTCATCCTCGTGCAGCTCCCATCCGAACAACCTGCCGTAGAACTCTCCGGCGGCATCCTGGTCGGGGGTGCCGAGATCGATCCAGCAGGGGGTTCCGGGCTTGAAAGTCGTCTTCTCGCTCATCGCTGCTCCTTTCGTTGGACCCTTCTTCAGTACAAGACCCCGCCTTGCGCCGAATGTCATCGGTCCCTCGATACTCCCAGTGCCCGTCCCGAGGATGAGAAAACCTCGTTACGGCCGGAGGCCGATCCGGCGCGGCCGCTAAAATCCGACTGTAGAAGTAGGATTAAGTCTCAACCCGCACTAGCGAAGGCGGGGGAGCGACTAGACACATGCCAGAGACCGCAGGAACATCCGTCGCAGTGTGCCCGCTGGCCGAGCTGCCGCCCGGCAGCATGCGGCTGGTCGAGCACGACGGCACCAAGATCGGCGTCTTCAACTGCGACGGCACCCTCTACGCGATCGAGGACCGCTGCTCTCACGACGACGGCCCGCTCGCCGAGGGCGAGTTCGACGCGACCACCTGCACGGTCGAGTGCCCGCGCCACGGGTCGCTGTTCGACCTGACGACGGGCAGGCCGAAGACGCTCCCCGCCTATGCTCCGGTGCGGACGTTCGCGACGGCCGTCGTGGACGACACCATCACCCTGGAGGTCGAGTAATGGCAACGCCGGAGGCGGTTGCGGAGAAAAGAGAGCTTGCCGGGATCAACGCCGACTACAAGGAGAAGTTCGGCTTCCACGATCCCGAGGGCGGCTACGCCTACAAGGCGCCGAAGGGCCTCTCGCGCGAGGTCGTCGAATCGATCTCCTCCTACAAGGACGAGCCGCAGTGGATGCGCGACTTCCGGCTGAAGGCGCTGAAGCACTTCGAAGAGCGGCCGACCCCGACCTGGGGCGGCAACCTCGGCCAGATCGACTTCGACGACATCCACTACTTCGTCCGCGCCTCGGAAAAGAACAGCCGCGACTGGAGCGAGGTCCCCGAGGACATCAAGAACACCTTCGACCGGCTCGGCATCCCCGAGGCGGAGCGCAAATTCCTCGCCGGGGTCGGCGCCCAGTACGAGTCCGAGGTCGTCTACCACCAGGTCAACGAGAAGCTCGAGGCTCAGGGCGTGATCTTCACAGACATGGACACGGCCCTGCGCGAGCACGAGGACCTCGTCCGCGAGTACTGGGCGACGGTGATCCCGCCCAACGACAACAAGCTGGCGGCCCTCAACTCGGCCGTCTGGTCGGGCGGCTCCTTCGTCTACGTGCCGGCCGGGGTCGAGGTGGAGATGCCGCTGCAGGCCTACTTCCGGATCAACACCGAGAACATGGGCCAGTT
>DASXBC010000137.1:0-2219 GCA_036406355.1 Solirubrobacterales bacterium
CGTCGAGATCCGCTGCGGCGGATCTCGCTTCCACGTCCGCACCCTTCCCGCCGAGGACTTCCCGAAGGTGCCGAGCGCCGGCGGCGACCCGCTGACGATCCCCGGCAAGGCGCTGGCGGAGACGGTCGACCTGGTCGCGCCCGCGGCCTCGCAGGACGACATGCGCCCGGTATTGACCGGGGTCCTGGTCAGCGCCGCCGCCGAGGAGATGACGATGGTCGCCACCGACTCCTACCGCCTGGCCGTCAAGCGGACCCCGCTCGAGGGCGGCATCGGCGGCGAGCTCGAGGCGAACATCCCGGCCCGTGCCCTGCGCGAGCTGGGACGGATCGTGGCCGCCGACGGGGTCGAGGAGGTGACGGTCAACCTCCTCCCCAACCAGGCCGTGTTTCGGGCAGGGGGGGTCCTCCTCAACACGAGGCTGATCGATGGCCAATTCCCCAACTTTCGACAACTCCTCCCGGAGTCCTACGATCACGACGTCAGGCTGAGCCGCTCCGATTTCCTCGCCGTCGCCCGCAGGGTCAGTCAGCTGGCCCAGCGCAACGCGCCGCTGCGGCTCTCCTTCAGCTCGGGGGAGCTGAAGGTGTCGGCCTCGACCCCCGACGTCGGCGACGCCGAGGAGACGATCCCCGCCGCCTTTGACGGCGAGCCGCTCGAGATCGGCTTCAACCCCGACTTCCTCAAGGACGGGATCGAGAGCGTCGAGGGGGACGAGGTGATGCTGAGGCTGATCTCGCCGTTGCGCCCGGGACTGCTGCAGCCGGTCGACAACGAAGACTTCCGCTACCTGGTGATGCCGATCCGGCTCAACGTCTGAGGGCGCACCGGTGCTGGTCACCGCCGCCGAGGCCAACCCGTCGCGGAGCCTGAGCGGCCTCCGGGTGGAGCTGGGGCCGGGGGTGGTGAGCCTGATCGGCCCAAACGGCGCCGGCAAGACGAACCTGCTCGAGGCGCTCTATTTCGCCCTCACCGGGCGCTCGTTCCGGACCTCCGACCGCCGCGACCTGATTCCGTTCGGGGCCGCTCTCGCCCGCACCGAGGCGGTGGTCCGCACCGAGGACGGTTCCGAGCACCGGCTGCTCGCCTCGGTCAGCCGCGCCGAGGGACGGCGGCACCTGCTCGACGGCTCCGCGGTCGACGCGGCGACAGCGGCCCGCCACCGGCCTCCGGTCGCGGTCTTCTCCCCGGACCGACTGGCCCTTGTGAAGGGGCCGCCGGCGGAGCGGCGGGCGCACATCGATCGCTACGTCGCGGCCCGCTGGCCGTCGCGCTCTGAGCTGCGGGTCAGGTTCGGCCAGGCGTTGGCGCAGCGGAATGCGCTGCTGGCGCGCGGCCCGTCCGGCGGCCGCGACCTCGACGTCTGGGACGTGACCTTCGCGGACGCCGCCCGCGAGCTGACCGCCGCCCGCGCCGCCGCCGTCGACGACCTCGCCCAACGCTTCGCCGCCGCCGCCTTCGACCTCGGCCTCGAGGGAGAGGCGCGGGTGGAGTACGCGCCGCGCTCGGCCGGCACGGCCGAGGAGTTGCGCGAGGGCCTGCGCGAACGGCGCGAGGCCGATCTCCGCCTCGGTCGCACGTCATGGGGCCCGCACCTCGACGAGGTGAAGATCTCCGCCGCCGACGACAGGTCCCTGCGGCGGTTCGGCTCGCAGGGCGAGCAGCGCATCGCTCTGTTGGCCCTCCTCTTCGCCGAGCGGTCGGCGCTGGCGGAGGCGCGGCGGGTGACCCCGCTCCTGCTCCTCGACGACGTGATGAGCGAGCTCGACCCGGACCGGCGCGAGCGCCTCGTCAAGCTTCTCGGCGGTCCGGGTCAGGTCGTGATCACGGCCGCGACCGAGGAGTCGGTGCCGGTCGCTCTCCGCGAGGCTGCGATCTGGATGCCGCCGCCGGGCCGGGCGGCGCCCAGCGTGAGGGCGGCGTGACGCGCCGCCGAGCCCCGAGACCGGCGGGCGAGGCGCTGCGCGCGGTCCTCGCCGATGCGACCCCGAGGACCCGCCTGGCGGCCGTCCAGGCGGTCTGGGCGGAGACCGTCGGCGAGCGCGTCGCCGGGGTCGCGCAGCCCCTTTCCGAGCAGGAGGGGACAGTGGTCGTCGGTTGCGCCGACCCGGTCTGGGCGGAGGAGCTCGACCTGATGCAGGAGCAGCTCCTGCGGGGCCTCCGGAAGCGGCTCGGCGACCAGGCTCCGCTCGCTTTGCGATTCCGTGCGAATCGCTCCG
>DASXBC010000138.1:0-5918 GCA_036406355.1 Solirubrobacterales bacterium
GCCGAAACATCTCGGCAGGAGGGGTGTTCCTGAATACGAACCCGCCGTTAACCCGCGGTCGCCCTTGACTGCATGCGGTACCGTTTCGGCTAGCGGGAGGCGGGTACGACGCAGTTGAACCCGTCTTTGAGGAGAGAGGTCTACAGATGAGAGGTAAGGCTCGCCCCGCTGGGCTGCTGGTGCTTCTGTCCGCGTTCGTCGTTCTCGCCGTCGGCGCGTCCCCCGCGCATGCCGCGTTCGGCATCAAGAACTGGGAAGCGCTGACCTGCAAAGAAAACGTGGACGAACCTGCCGGGCCTGGCCTTCCCCCACTGCCGCCGGCGGCCGGACAGTGCACGAAAGACACTGAATCGCAGTGGTACACGCAGGCCTCCGGACACCCGAACTTCGGAATCACCGACTTCGAACTGAACAACAAAATCCAGGCCGCCCCGAATCTCTTCTTCGAAGGCTTCCCGGAAGGCTTCATCAAAGACGACGAAGTCCATCTCCCAGAAGGGCTGAACGTCAACCCAGAGGCCACGCCCACGTGCACCCTCGAACAGGCCGAAAATGAGGAATTCACAGCCTGTGCGACGGAAACTCTCGGCCAGGCCATTGTCGGGACCAACTACTTCACGATCGCTCTCAAACCGCCGACCTCGGGCGAATGCGTGGAAGTCTCGGCCGAATTGAAAAAATGCCCGCAGCTGCGGGCCGAAGTACCGGTCTTCAACGTCGAACCGTTCCAGGGCGTGCCCTCGATGGTCGCCTTCCCCTCGCAGAACGCGAAACTGGAACCGACCGTCACCTTCATCGTCGGCGACCTCGATCCGACCGACCAGAGCGTGATCTTCCGGGTCACCGAAATCCCCGCGCCCGGACCGCCGATGGAAGGCCTTCCCGTCGTCGGCTCGCGCTTGGTCTTCAACGGCCGCGCCGGTGACGGCACATACCTAACGATGCCGAGCAACTGCGACGGCGGACAGACCACGACTCTCCGCGTCGACTCGTGGGAAGGCGCCGAAGACACCAAATCGTTCACGACCGCGCTCGGCGCCGAAGGCTGCGAAGAAGTCGAATTCAACCCCGACGTCGACGTCAACTCGACCGGTGACACCGACTCGCCCGACCCGGCGACGGTGAAAGTGAAAATGCCGTTCGAACCCGAAGCCGAAGGGCTCGAAAACTCGCGCCTGATGGACGCCAAGATCGTGATGCCCGAAGGCACGAGCCTCAACCCGTCGGTCGCCAACGGCCTCGAAACCTGCAGCGACGCGCAGTTCGGCAAGGGCACCGACAACCCGATCCAGTGCCCCGCCGCGTCGAAGATCGGAACCGTCGAAGTGATCTCCCAGGCGCTGGATCAGCCGCTCGAAGGCAACGTCTACGTCGGCGAACCGCTGAACCAGAATCCGAGCTCCGGAGAAATGTTCCGGATCTTCATCCACGCGTTCAACACTCGCTACGGCGTCAACGTCCGCCTGGTCGGGAACGTCACTCCGGACCAGGAAACGGGTCGGCTGACCGCGGTCGTCGCCAAGAACCCGCAGCAACCGTTCGAAGAATTCATCATCCACATCGAAGGCGGGCCGCATGGCGCGCTGACCTCGCCGTTCACGTGCGGTCCGCACGAATCGGTCGGGACCTTCACCCCGTGGGGGACGCCTGAAGTCGAAACCAAGACCGTGGAAAGCGAATACGAACTGGCGACGGCCCCCGGTGGCGGCCCCTGTCCGAAAACCCTTGCCGACCGTCCGTTCGACCCGGGCTACACAGCCGGGACGACGAACCCGAAAGCGGGCGCGTACAGCCCGTTCGAGCTGCACCTCCTGCGCTCCGACGGCTCGCAGGAGTTCCGCAAGACCGAAGTGACGCTGCCCCCAGGCATGGCGGCCAAACTGGCCGGCGTCACCTACTGCCCGGAGGGCGCCATCGAAGCGGCTTCGAGCAGGTCTGGGATGGCAGAGCTCGCCAGCCCCAGCTGCCCGTCGAGCAGCCTCGTCGGCGACGTCACGATCAAGGCCGGATCGGGCGTGGACCCGTACACCGACAACCTCGGCAAGGCCTACTTCGCCGGCCCCTACAAAGGCGCGCCTGTGAGCCTGGTCTTCATCGTGCCGGCGGTCGCCGGTCCGTATGACCTCGGAACCGACGTCGTCCGGACCGCGCTCAACATCGAACCGGAAACCACCGTCGTCACCGCCGTCTCCGATGACATCCCGTTCATCATGGGCGGCGTCAAGCTCGACATCCGGTCGATCGACGTCAACCTCAACCGGAACTCGTACGTGATCAACCCGACCAACTGCAGCCCGTTCGGGGTCAACGCCTACATCTTCGGTGGCGGCGCCAACCCGAACGAGCCGACGGTCTGGAACGCGGTGAACAAGAACGTCCCGTTCACCGCCACCGATTGCAACGCGCTCAAGTTCAAGCCGAAGTTCAGCGCCAAGATCCTCGGCGGCAAGAAGGCGGCGAAGCGCCGCCAGCACCCGAAGCTGCAGGCGGTGCTCCAGGGTCGCTTCCCGGGTGACGCGAACGTTGCCCGCGCCGCGTTCACGCTGCCGAAGACGACGATCCTCGACCAGAGCAACATCAAGACCATCTGCACGAGGGTGCAGCTGGCCGCGAGCAGCTGCCCGAAGGGCTCGGTCTACGGCCACGCCAAGGCGACGTCGCCGTTGCTCTCGGGAGCACTGAAGGGGCCGGTCTACCTGACCTCGTCCAGCAACAAGCTGCCCGACCTGCTGGTCGACCTCAAAGGCCAGGTCAACATCCGCCTCCGCGGCGTGATCTCGTCGAAGGGCGGCAAGCTCAAGACCACGTTCCGCAAGGTCCCGGACGCCGCCGTGAAGAAGTTCACGCTGGAAATGAACGGCGGCAAGAAGGGGCTCCTGATCAACACCTCGAGCCTCTGCAAGACGAAGCAGTTCGCGAAGCTCAACCTCAAGGCCCAGAACGGGAAGCAGCTGAAGAACAACAAGCTGCGGATCAAGACCCCGTGCGGCAAGGGCAAGAAGAAGAAGGGGAAGGGCAAGAAGTAAGCGTCAGGCTCGGCTGAGCCGGGCGAAGTAGCCGAACCAGTTGCCGGAGTGGTCCTCGTAGGCCAGTCCGGCCTGGTTCGACTGACGCCGCAGCGAGCCCAGCGTCGTGAAGTGCGGGTCGCCGAACAGCTCGCCGACGACCAGCCGGCCGTCGGGGCGCAGGACGCGGCGGATCTCGCGCAGGGCGGCGCCGGCATCCGGGATCTCGCCGAGGACCGCGGTCAGGACGACGGCGTCCATCGAGTCGTCCTCGTAGGGGAGATCGGTCGCATCGCCCCGGGTCGGGACGATGTTGGCGCGGACGCCGGAGCCCCGCATGACGTGGTCGAGGAAATCCTGCTGGAGATCGAATATCTCGACCCGGCCGTCGGGGCCGACCCAGTCAGCCATGTGGAAGGTGTAATAGCCGGTCCCGGGGCCGATCTCGAGCACCCGCTCACCCGGCCGGGGGACGAGGACCCCGCGCAGCCGCTCGCGGGTGACGATCGGATGCGGCGCTTCGACCCAGAAGCGCTGGCCATAGGGGCAGGCCGATGGGTTCTTGCGCCACCACAGCCCAGCGCCGAGCGTCGCCGCGCCCGCCAGGCCGAGCACAGTTCGGGCTCTCATCACTCGTCGAGCGAGAAGCCGACCCGGTGCTCGCCGGAATCAATCCGCAGGAAGGCGATCTTGCCGAGGTAGACGGCGAGGACCCCCTCCTCGGTCCTGACGTCGTACCAGCCGCCCTTCTCGAGCTGCTTGCGAAGGTCCTTGAGCGCGTCGTCGCTGAGCCGGACCGAGACGACCTGGCCACCCTCGAAACCGATCTCGACCCGCTGCGCCTCGGCCATCAGGCCGCTCCGTCGCCCTCACGATGGGCTTCGCCCTCGCTCAGTCGCAAAGAATCGGACCGTGATGCTCCATCGCTCGGTCTCGCAGGCTCGACGATCTCGGTCAGAACGCCGCCGGTCGAGCGGGGGTGGAGGAAGGCGACGCGGCTCTCGCGGATTCCGATCCGGGCCTCGCTGTCGATCAGCTCGAGGCCGGCATCGCGCAGCGAGACGAGGGTCGAGTCGATGTCGTCGACCGCGTATGCGACATGGTGCAGGCCGGGGCCCTTGCGCTCGATGAACCTGCCGACCGCGGTCTCGGCGCCGAGCGGTCGCAGCAGCTCGACGTGGCCGTCGCCGACGTCGAGCAGGACCGCCTCGACCCCCTGCGACTCGACCTTCTCGCGGTGGGCGAGCTCCATCTCGAAGCTCTCCTCGTAAAGCTGGATCGCTGCGTCGAGATCCTCGACCGCGACTCCGATGTGATCGATCCGCCCGAACATCAGGGGCCGGAGTCTATGCACCCTCCGCGCGCAGGATCTCGGCCAGCGCCGCGACGCCGACCTCGAGCTGCTCCGGGGTCGGCTCCTTGGTCGCGATCAGCCGCTGGATCTCGCGGCCGGGGGTGTGGAAGGCCTCCGCCAGCGCCGCGCCGTGGTTGCGATCGCTCCAGGCGAACATCTCGACCGCGAGCGAAGCGCCGCCGAGCCCGACCGCGGCTCGCTCGAGCGGCCCGGGCTTGTCGACCAGGCGCTCGAGCACGATCGTGCCGCCGACCGAGAGGAGCATCATCGGCGCGATCAGATTCGAGCCGCAACGGTCGTGCTCCTTCGGGACCGATGCCGGGTCCTCGACCCCCTGCTCGTAGGCGGCGATCGCCTTATGCTCGACCCCGTGGTAGGCGGCCAGGTCGCGGTCGCTGAGGGCAACCAGGGCCGGAATCACCCCGACGACCTGGACGACTCCCTCGCGAAGCCCCGGCGAGCGGAGCCGGCGGCGCAGCGCCGCGGTCGTCGCCAGCGTGGCCGCGATCGCGACGACGACCCGAGGGTCCTCGAACGGGAGCCGGGCCGAGGGGAGGCGCCGCCGGACCAGCGGCAGGACCGCCATTGCCTCGGCCAGTTTCAACGGGCCGCGGAGGCCGGGCAACCGGGCCGCGAGCCGCGGGGCGATCTCCGGCTTGCGCTCCGAGCCGACCTCGATCGAGCCGTCGCCGGCGCGAACCGCGGCCGCCCAGTGGGTCGGCCCGTGGATCAGCAGCCCGTTGCGGAGCGCCATCCCACCGAGTCTGAGCCGATCGCTCACGCCTACCAGGGTACGGCTTCGCTCCCGGCGCTCGACAACCGCGCCCTGAGCGCGGTCGTCGAGTCCCCCCTGTCTCCCCTTGTTAGGTCCGGCCGGAGGCCCCCAGTCCAGGCCTCCGGCCGGTGTCGGCTCTCCCTGGCTCTAGCTTGGAAAGCCAACCTCCGAAACACGGGGTCGTCGGCGAAGTTGCGCCGCCGATTCAGGACTTTTTGAGCAATTTTCTGAGCGTCTCGAGGCGACGTCCGAGCTCGGACTCGAAGCCGCGGTCGGTCGGCTCATAGAAACGCCGATTTTCCAGCCCTTCGGGCATCAGCGGCTGGTCGGCGACGCCCCCGGGCTCGTCGTGGGGGTAGCGGTAGCCCTCGCCACGGCCGAGCTTGCCGGCGCCGGGATAGTGGGCGTCGCGAAGGTGCTCGGGCGGGGTCCTGGCGCCGTTCTCGCGGACCTCGGCCCGGGCCGCGGAGAGCGCCCGCATCGAGGCGTTGGACTTCGGCGCCAGGGCGAGGTGGATCGCGGCCTGGGCGAGGTTCAGGGCGCACTCCGGGAGGCCGACCCGGTCGACGACGCGGGCGGCGGCGTCGGCGACGAGCAGCGCCTGGGGATCGGCGTTTCCGATGTCCTCGGAGGCGAAGATGACCATCCGCCGGGCGATGAACCGGGGGTCCTCGCCGCCCTCGAGCATCACCGCCAGGTAGTACAGGGAGGCGTCGACGTCGGAGCCGCGGGTCGCCTTGATCCAGGCGGAGATGAAGTCGTAGTGGCGGTCGCCCTGGCGGTC